>CAYHED010000014.1:0-16843 GCA_964355615.1 uncultured bacterium | reverse complement strand
TTCCTTGTTACTTGTCAGTGTGCCGACTGTCCCTGCCTGCTCTATGAATTGAGACAATAGGCTGTGAACCAGCGGGCGATTGAGCTCGCCTCTTTGCCACGCATAGTGACAATAGGTTTGGGGCGTAGGACCAAACTGAGACAGCAGTTTATCCCAAAGGAGATCAGAGGTCTCTTTTTTCATTATGTCAAATTGAGAGAGCATCCCCACGAGCCATTTTGTCATGGCAGCACCCAGTTCAGGTTTGCGCCAAGTCTAAGGATCGCTCCACATTTGGAGAATCTCTGGAAGAAACTTAGGATCAAACTGATTATGAAGAGAGAGCAAGAGATTCTCTGGAATATTCATGCCAAAAACAGAATGACCTCTGGACTGAATTTTGTTAAAGTTAGCTCGCAGAGAGAGCATGGCATTGAATTTGGCTACTGAAGGTTCTTTAGAAAAATGACGGATGAGTTCTCTTGCTAAGTCATCAAAATTACCCGATGCTGGGACAATCACCGTCGCCTGCGCTACTGCGGCGGCAAATCGGGTCCAGAATATATCTGAACCGGTTCGCAACTCGTGAAGAGATTCGCCTAAGTCCACCACGGAAATGGGGTTGACGTTTTCGACCTTTTCTCGCTCTAGAACGGGGAATTTCGCATACTTGATATCGGCTGCTTTGATCTGAGTTCCTGTGAGAATGAGTTTCTGTAAACGACTATGCCCTGAGTCGAGGCATGCAGGTGTCAGCTTGATACAATTGGAAAGGTCCAGGATTTCTAACTGCGGGAAGTCTCGTAAAACTCGTCCGATAGACTCATCTGTTAAACTATCTCCTCTCGCACTGAGGTTCCAGTTGCGGATTTCGGGAGCAAAGCGCTCTACGAGGATCTGGCGACTGGCCGAAGGAGCGGCGTCGAGTACAAAAGTAGCCAGGATCGAATTTGTTTTTGCGCGCAGTGCAACAGTTGCTTCTGTAGCGGGGACCTGTTTAAGGAAAACATGTATTCCCAATCGAGAGGACTTAATCGCAATGAGAAGCTGCTCTAGCAGTTTGACATCTTGGAAAGAGGGAATGGCGAGTTCCCGTTCTATTTTTTCTACGCGTCTTGTAAATGCCGAGACTTCTTGAGATGAGGGCAAGCTCGCCGGTGCGGATTGTGCAGGCCCTCCGAGAAATATGCCCCCTATATACAATCCTGGGCGCGCATTGGCAGGAAGTCCTGCATCCTCTCGATCTTTGCCTATTTCGCTGACAAATTCCTCTCCCCATTTTTTGCAGCAGGTCTCCACAACCTCCGCATCGGGAATGCGCGCAGCCGCTTCGGCCAAAAAGAGAAGGTTGCGAGAAAGGGGGAGAAATTTTTCTACGATTTCGCCCGCGTTTGCTGGGGTCAAGTGGCGAATCGCCCGCTGTCCCCCTTCTGTTGTCAAGGTCTGGTATAAAGCGGACCCCATCTCTCCCTCTCTACACAGAGGTTGGTCAACAGCCACTTCTTCGTGGGTAGTTTTGAGGTAGCGTAAGAGAAGCGCAGCGTCGTGCGTCGGTCTAATAGGTTCAGCCATAGTTCACTCCTGAGGTTAAATAAGGGAGGAAGGATAACACACTCGTCAAAAAACCGTCAACGGAGAAAAATCTTGAACCTTCCTCTTCAACATTTGACTTAAATCCGTAAATACTTAAAACTTGTTCCAATTTTTACCACCAAAGAGGTCCATCATGTCAAACATAGCAGGTCCCGATCCTACATCCGCACAAGAGACGCTTAAGCGCGTTGTTGAAGGCTGCACCCCAATTGTACAAGCAACTGTGAATTGGGGAGGCAAAGCGGTACTCACAGCGAACTGTCCCGGTATGGATGAGACAACCAAAAATCTCCTAGCCGCTGCCGCAGCCAAAAGCGCTGCAAAGGGATATCAACGGTGTGGAAATAAGAAAGTGGATCGCTTATATGCAACTCCCACTTCTCTAGGTTCCCGCGTTGTCGGGTGGTTTTCTGGCTGGTTTGGACGCTGAGCTGCCTATGACTTCCACTACAACTTTAATTCACCGTTGGGTGATTGATGATGAGAATCGTGAGGTTCGCCTTTTTCGCGATGGTAACCGACTAGATTGTCACTGGATAGATGTTGCAACTGGCGAGAAACGGGACATCTCTTTGCCCCCTTTTCCTGACGGTGATTCGATAGACACCGGCATTGCAAAATTGGTTGCAATGCAGCCCTTTTTGGATGACGGCGTCCGTTTTGAACATGTGTTCAGAAGCAAAATCGATCCTGCAGTTGTATTAGATGGCCGGAACTGGGCCATAACGCTAGCCGATACCCTGAGCCCAGACCCGTGTGCTCCTACAACCTATGGCGGACATGCGAAGCTTTATTTCGAAGGAATTGAGGGAGGCTCCCCTTGTCTATATGAAACAGATTACGACGGAAGTCTTCGATTTAAATCGATCCAAGAAGAGTTTGATCCAAAGCGACTTTTGAAAAAAACGGAGACCTGGCTAGTACCTCAATGCAATTTTGACCATATAAAGGAACGAATTTTATATGAAGTACAAGCGGAGAAACAGGGGAATTCTCTTGTCATGTTTGAGTATTTGGGGGGAGATACCATAGAGACTAGTTCTGATCGCATTGCTCGTACAAGAAATAATTGTTTTACCTGGGCTAGACAAAAATTGGCTTTCGCCGGCATAAATCTCTATCGCTCTCCTTACCCCAAAAGTATCACACTTCCAAATGCTCTTATTTCTCCCAGGTCTCTATACTCTAAGGAGCAGGTCCAGATTCTAGTCTGTCATAAACAAACTGGCGAACAAATAGCAACCATTGATGTCACGGGCGATATCCATAAAGAGCTCATGGAACCGTCCTGGAAAGTGCATCGTTTTTTTCTCACAAAGAAAACGGAAGATGCAAGTTGGCCGCCCTACATAAAATACGCAGCTAAAGCTGAATTTGCTCATGGGCACATTGACCCAGTACGCATCCCTATCCAAGTACAGGGATATGGCCTATACATGGTGGATGTTACGAGAGCTATTGAAAGATGGGTAAAGGTCAGGATTGAAGCCGGGGATCGAATCATAGAAGAGGCTAGAAAATCAGATGAATTACAAGAGCTCCGAGATCTTGAATCTGCCCTGGAGAGCGCCCTCCATTGGGAAGAAACGATGCGGAGAGATATGGCTCACGTGCAGGCTCACATTATGGAACTGGAGATGCAGGAATCAAGTCGAAATGAGCAAATCCAACATCTACAAAGAACTCTGGAACAACTAGCGACCGACTCTGCAGTAGATCTTATGCATCGGAAGAAGCTAGAGTCTGATATTGAAATGTTAACAAAACAGAACACTGAAAAAAGCGAAGAAGTCGCCTTTCGGTTACAAAGAGAAAAAGATCAGCTGAAGGAAATGGCAATCCATTTTGAAATAGGTCTTGCACATTGGGAGGAGAGAGCGTCTTACATTGGAAAATTAAACCAACGGATCGCCCAAAAGAAAATGGCAGAGGGTTATAGAGAAATGTTCAGAGTTAAGGAGCCTACATGCACTATTTCTTGAAATGAACTCCCCAAAATCTATAGCCAAGATTTATTGAACAACCTGTTTCGTCATCCGTACACCAAAATTGACTTTGTCATGCAAGAACTACAAGTGCATCGCAATACGGCCACAAAATACCTCGAGGACCTGGTGCTCATCGGGGTACTTACTAAGCATAAGATCTCAAACGAAAATTTTTACCTTAATTCGGCCCTATTTGATCTTTTGAAGAAGGCTGGCCGCTCATAGGATTGGGGGGCCATGCACAGAAAATCGCTGTTTTCTGTGCATTACCCCCCCCCTGCCGCCACTAGGCAGCTGTTAAAGCAGAGAGAAGCTGGATATAGCGCCGGCTCAGTGCAGTATCTATTCCCACCTTCTTAAAATAAGGGGCCGAGTCAGGTCTCTTTGCTAAAAAAACCAGCAAAATCTTTTCATTGGCAGGGTGAGATTCCAATTTACCCACACCCAGAAAAGCACCCTTAACATACGGTGCGGATATCTCTTTCTTTTCTAAAAGGAGGGAAATAACTCGTACCTTTACACCAGAATTCATCCCGGTATGAATGGCCGTGTGCATGAGAGTTTGTCCCAGCCAATCACCCCCAATAGAAAGCCGCAACAAAGGGACAACAACCGAGTCCACGAGCCTTACATGACCCAGAAAGGGCACTCGAGTAAGGAGTCGATATTGGGGCAATTTCTTCAAAATATCATAGTACATGCCCTTCTCTCGGAGCCCCTTTTGATTGATCTTCTCCAAAGCTTGTACCCCTACTGCTGCAGAAATATTCTGACTTCTTAAAAATAATTCAGAAACTACATCGCACCTGTTGTTATCGATGGCGCTCAGAAGAGCCCGCTCGGTGCTCTGGGGATTTTCCAGGAAAAATCGAAAGTCCAGCTCGCGACTTCCCTCTACTAGTAGATCAGAGAGGTCCTCCAGAATCGGCTCTAAATTCCACCTAATCGCAGACGCCATACAGCTACCTACCCATTTGAAAACCAATGAATTGTACGCCAAATCTGATTTTTCCCATAGCACATTTATTCCTGACCGGTATAATTCCCCTCATATGACCGATCGATTTGAGCAGCTTCTCCAAGAACTTGGCCCTTTTTTCAACCTGCAGCTTCGCTCAGATCGGCATGCGGCTTGTACAGTGCGCATCCATGAAGCGCTCAAAGTGCAATTCCAACTCGACCTCACGCAGGAAAACCTCCTCCTCTTCTGCGAGATCATCGAAGTACTCCCCGGCAAGTTCCGAGAAAAAGTGCTGCTAGAAGCGCTCAAAACCAACGGCCTCCCCGATCCGCGCGTAGGGATCTTGTGCTACGTCGCAAGAAACGACTTTCTCGCCCTCTACCAAACCTACCCAGTCCACCTTTTGAGTGGGGAGACGTTGATGGGGTTATTGGGCCCTTTCTTGGAGATGGCGGAAAGTTGGCGCAAAGCCATCGAAAATGGTCGGGCAGCACCCTCATGAGTCACCACGGCATCTGCGTTCCCTTGACTGCGATCCACTCCAAAAAGAGCTGCGGCGTAGGAGAATTCTTCGACTTGATGCCGCTCATCGACTGGGCGAAAAATGTGGGGCTAGATTGCATTCAGCTGCTGCCGCTCAATGACTCGGGCGATGATGCAAGCCCCTACAACGCCCTCTCTTCTTGCGCCTTGGATCCCATTTACCTCTCTCTGCACGAACTGGGCCCCATCGACCTCTTTCAGGCATTTCGCTCCTTAGACCGGATCGCTTTTCACGAAGTCAAACGGCAAAAACTCCGCTGGCTCCACGTCTATTTTGAAGAGACCTTTGCGACTCTTTCAAAAACAGCTGAGTACCAAAAATTCATCGCAGAAAATAGCTGGCTAAAAGCCTATGCCCTCTTTAAAACGCTCAAAGACGAATATGGAGGCAAGAGCTGGCAAGAGTGGCCCTGCGAGTTGCAAAACCCAGCGACGGTGCCCGCTCGCAACACCGATTTTCACTCATTTATCCAGTACCACTGTTTTTTCCAGATGCAGAAGGTACGGGCCTATGCAGAAAAGCGGGGTATCCTCCTCCAAGGAGATATCCCCATTTTAGTCAGCCCCGATAGCGTCGACGTATGGGCAGAGAGAGAACTCTTCAATTTGGACCTCGTCGCAGGAGCGCCCCCCGATCTCTACAATGCCTTGGGCCAAAAGTGGGGATTTCCTCTCTTCAACTGGGACGTGATGCGCGCCCGCGGATTTGAGTGGTGGAAAAGACGCCTCGGTGTCGCGCAACGTTTTTTCCACATCTACCGGATCGATCACGTCGTAGGGTTCTTTCGCATTTGGGCCATTGCCCACGGCAAAAAAGCGATGGAAGGGTTTTTTATTCCGCACGACCCCCACCTTTGGCCCGGACAAGGCCGAGAAATTTTAGAAATGCTGCTCGAAGCATCTCCCATCATCCCCATTGCCGAAGATTTGGGGGTCATTCCCAAAGAGGTGCCCATTATTTTAAAGGAGCTCGGCATTTGCGGCACAAAGGTAGTCCGCTGGCAGCGCCATTGGGAGGGAGACAAGAGCTTTATCCCCTATTCTGAGTACGAGCCGCTCAGCCTAACGACCCTCTCCACCCCCGACATGGACCTCCTCTCCCTCTGGTGGAAAAAATCTCCCGATGAAGCGATCCCCTTTGCCCATTTCAAGCACTGGAACTACGACCCCAACCTCACCCCCGAGCAGCTCTTTGAACTATTGTGGGATGCACACCACACGCCCAGCCGCTTCCACATCAATCTCCTCCAAGAATACCTGCGCCTATTCCCCGAGCTCTCCTGGCCCAATTTAGAAGACGACCGAATCAACGTCCCCGGCACCCTCCTTCCGACCAACTGGACCTATCGGCTCCGCCCCTCGATCGAAGAGCTGCTAGAGCATCAAGGTCTCAGCGATACCATGCGCAGAATCATTGCTACTTAAGAAACGGCGCTTGGCCAGATATACCCAAATAAACTCATTGCTTTTGTTGCGTAGTTGGATCTACGACATCGAATGTTCCTGAAATAATTGTTCCATCCTCTGACCGTACATCAGTTTCATAATGTAGTGGGAATAATTTAAACGGCTTGCATTTTAGCACCTGGAATATTTTTTCTATAGAGTAAGCAATTGGGAAAAAGGGAAATGGCTCGCAATTTAGTAGACGAAAGATTTTTGTACAATTTTCTTCTGTCAATCTGGGTAAGTTAAAATTAAAACCAATTTCTTCGTTATTGATGAATAAAGAAAACCCATAAAATACTTCGCCCCCCATTAAATATCCTTTAAACGTATGCCCATTTGTTTCGAACTTCGCTTTTATAAAGAGATCGCTATAATCCCTAATGGAAGGTTCGGCTTCATAAACTGGCTCAAGAACCTATCCATTCATCAAATCAAATGAACCCTTGAAGGGTGGGCTGGGATTCTGCAATCTCCAAATTTCTCCAGAAACTCGATGCTTAAACCATCTTCCTTCGTGAGACGTGTCTCCGTCATAGGAAGGCTTGCGAGAAAACTCTTCAGCTTCTCCTAGTTCTATTTGCTGTTTTATCCACCACTCGAACTGTTCAAATTCGATTCGATCTTTAAATCCATGTATTCTCTTCCACTTAGAAATATGTTCAGGGATTGGTTCAAAAATGCCATAGAATGGTGGATCGGGCTCTACTAATCGCCAAATTTTATTGGAAGCTCGGTGTTTGAACCATCGTTCTTCGCGCATCATTGTACCAGAATATCGTTCTTCTACTACCACTTCATCTGCATTACCAGTGGAAATTTGTTCCCTAATCCACAGTTTAAACTGTTCATATTCTTCAGGGTTTTGAAATTCATCGATTGTTTCCCAAGGACAATTGGTCATTTTATTACCCATAATGGATTTATATCTTCAAGAAAAATCTGATTTCCTCCTCCAAGTAAACCACCCTGGGGGGCCACTACGCCTTCATATACCAGAGTTCCTGGAGGAGCCTTAATTGTTAGCGTGTGCGTTGCTCGATTGCCCCAGGAACTTTTTAAAGCGTTGTCCATTGTTGATTGCAATGGACCTGAAGGTTTTGTTCGAGACCAGTAAGAACCCAAAGCTTTCGCGGAATCACTATAGGATCTGTGTAATATTGTAGGCTCTTGAAGAAAGTGAGCTGTATATGTAGCGCTTCGGAATGATAAAGCGTCCCTGAGTGCTAACGGTCCTGGTCCATTCAGCGGATTCCAGTGCTTAACTGCAGCGCTAACCACTGGACTAGTCTCAGGTATAGTCGTTTTTCCTATCTGCGGCAACAAGGCCCTTCCCACCTGAAGCATTGCCCTTCCTCCAGCGTAGACACTACCGAGGGCTGTGCAGCCTAGCCGGAAAGCTCCCCCTAAGCCGCTAACGGCGACCCCAAACCCTACAACTCGTGAGGTGTGGAAGGCGCCAAAGCGCAATTTTTCTTCCAAGGACATGGCTTTCCAGGCGGCGGTGAGTGTGGGGAGGTTGCCATTCCATGCGGCGTTCCCAAGGTAGGAGAGGTCCCTAGCAAGGCCGCCGCAAGTGTCAATTGGATGAGTAAAGCCGTTCCCGATTCCTGATCCGAATGCGCCGAGAGTCGAGGATGTCAACGATCCTAAATTTGAGGATAAGTTTTGGGCGGGTTCATTCTCGAGGCCGTAGGGGTCGACGAGCATAAAGGGGCCATTGAGGGCGTAGGCATAGAGGTTTTGTGAATCTGTGTAGCCTTTGGGATCTAAGGTCAAAAATCTGCCGCTAGTGGGGTCGTAGTAGCGTCTGCCAAAGAAGACAAAGCCGGTTTCTGTATCTGTGTGTTTGGAGAGATAGCGCCAAGGATTCTCTGACTGGGAGGTCTCTTTTTGGCCAAAGGGGGAATACGAATACTCTTCTAGGGCTAATTGATTGAAGAGAAGGGCGACGTTTCCTTGGAGGTCGTGCAGGGGGATCTGAAAGGAGCCGCTCAGACGGAAAATAATAGCCGATCCAATTTCGGCTTGGGGAGTCTCTCCGAGGACTCGAATAGATAGCTGTCCGTTTTCTTCAAACCCAATTTCGTTATTGCCATCGTAGAGGTAACGGATAGTTTTGTCGGGGAGGTTTTTGGTTAGACGTCTATGAAAAGGGTCATAGATGTAGGTGATTTTTGTGTGGTCGGGCAGTTCGACAACGGTCAGTCGATCGAGGGCGTCGTAGGACAGGGTCATGTCCTTACTACGGCGAGGATTTCCATCGGCGTCGTATTCCCATGTGCCGAGTTGGTTGAGATCGTCAACTTCTAGAGACGAGTTATCTTGAGCGAGCCGGTTGTAGTGAGAATCGTAGGAGTAGCGGTGTTCCCCATCCTCTGTTAGTTGTCCCAGATCATCATAGCCAAATTGGACGGATTGCGAGGAGTTGGGGAGTTTTGTCTGGAGGCTCTCGATCTTTCCTACTGGATCAAAGGATCCAATTCGCTGATCGTGGTAGGGGGACGAGAGGCTGAGGGTGCGAGAGAGGGCATCTATCTGATATTGTACCGTGCCTGTTTGGAGAGGGAGCTCTTCTTCTAGAAGGTTGCCAGCAAGGTCGTATTGGGTATAGCGATGAGTCAGCCCGGAATAGGTCACTTCGCGCAGGTAAGCTGGATCGTATGTTTTGACCACTTGAGAGCCATCAGGAAAGCGAAGGGTTTTACACCTACCGGAAGAATCGTAGGTTTTTTCAAGAGCAAGGTCGTTGGCAAGGTGTTCGAGTAAAATGTTGCCGTCCAAATCAGGTTGACGGGTCGTTGTAAGGCCTGTGTTGAGATCCGTTGCTGCGAGAACCCAGCCGAGGGCGTTGGGTTTAAAAGTGTAGTGGACAGAGGCATCGGAGCTTTTAAGCTCAGTGAGATGACCCAACTCATCATAGGTATTTTCGAGAACTTTTCCACTGGGCTTGATTGTTTGGTAAAGGAGCCCTGTCGGAGTGTAGGTATAACTGGTCGTGCGAGAGGATGCTTCGATGAGTTGGCTGAGGCGATTTAGAGGGCCATAGATCCAACGAGTTTCGATGGTTTTCAGGAATTGAGTGGACTGGTAAATAGAACTAATTTGGCGAGAAAGATTGGCGTTTAGATCGTAAAAATACTCTTCCTGAGCAATCACGCCTCCTCGCGCATCCTTTTTTTCCAATTTTGCTGGCTTGCCAAGGAGATTGTAGGTCTCTATTTTAGTGCGGTGCAAAGCATCCGTAGTGATCTTTTTACGAGGGGTAGTGGTATAGTCAAAACGGGTAACATGACCTTCGGGGTCCACTGTTTCAGTCTCTCTTCCGAATAAGTCAAACCGGTGGGTAGTCGTAGCCTCACAGTTGTTTGGGAATGAGATTTCTTCCAGGGTGCGCCCAGAGTCTTTGTGGACGAAACGTTTTTTATAAAAAATCTCCCCTCTAAGAGATTCTTTGCGCTCTTCAACGGTTCGATCTAAGAAATCGCGCTCGACTACCCGCACTAAATCTTCTTGGACCGTGCGATGAAGTTTCCCAAGAGCGTCGTATTCATACTCTGTCCTGCTCTCTCCCCGTTCCTCTGCAATTTTTCTTCCCGCGGGGTCGTACTCATAGGTCGTGGTGTAACCCAATGGATCTGTGTAAGTGCGTAGATGAAAACTGTCGTAGCCTTTTTCTTCCGAACTGAGGAGCTCGTTTTTTGAGGAGTGGACCTCTTTTTTGCAGAGACGCCCTAAAACATCGTATCGATAAGAGGAGACCGTTTTTTGTGGGTCAATATGCGTCTTTACTTTCCCGTTTTTATAGTAAGTAAAAGTTTCTTCGGAGCCATCTTGGCGTAGAATATAGATGGGGCTTCCATAGGCGTTATAACGAATGACAGTCTTATCGCCGTTTGGTTCCCCGCGCTCAATCTCTCGTCCTAGGAAATCGTGTTTATGGGTCGCGGTTCGTTCTACGTCACTGGTAGTGGTGATTTTTTTGAGCGAGCCAAAACGGTCGGGATCAAATTGGGTAGTAGCTCCAAAGGGATCTGTTTCAGATGTTTTATGGTGGAGGTCGTTGTACCCAAATTTTGTGACCAATGCTTCATCCGCGACGAGTTCTTTGGTTGTAAGCCTGCCGGCTGCGTCATATTTAAATATTTCAGCAGCAGAGCCTGGGGAGCATTTTTCTTTGAGTTGGTGGCGAGCGGTATATTTGTAGGTCGTTTTTTGATTCAAGGGATCGGTTTGTGAGTCAATCAGCCCCGATTTGTAGTCCGTTTCGGTTGAGTAGCAGTAGTTGTTGTTGCTGTCATAGACATCTTCTTTTTCGACCTGGTGGCGTTTGTTGTAGTGAAGAACCTTTTTCTTCAGTAAAACTTCTTCGCCGAAGGTTAAGTCAAAGGCCAATTCTTCAATAACAGCAGGAAAGTTGTCCGCATTAGGTGTATAACGGACAATGGTTCGCTCGGTAAATATCCCATCATCGAGAACTTCTTCGAATAGGAAATTGTCTTCGTTGTAGCTATAGAGGCGCCTGGAGAGGATTTTGCCCTGATCGTAAGTAATTTTCGCGACAAGCAAGTCTGTGCCAGGTTTATAGGAGTAGGTTATTTTGAAGCCACTCTCCTCTTCTTTTTTGATGGGGAGATTGAACCCATCATTGGAGTAATCGTATTGAGTTGTATAGGATTCGATCCCATTTTGAAGGTGATTCACATCCAATGGAACCGTGCACATTCCCGTTAAATTTCCATAGAGGATGTGTGCCTTAACATTCCCCCTTTCATCGTATTGGTAGTGATAGGCGTGCGAGTTTGTGTGGGTAGGATCTTGGAAGATGTGCCAGGAGAGATCCCTCCCCTCCCATATAAACCTTTCGGTACGAACCAACTCCCCAGCTGTATAAAACTCGATTCTCGAGGGCTTGAAGTGAACATCAAAGTGATAATGGGTTTCGTTGCCGAGGGAATCTTTTACTTTTGTAACGCCGGGACCCTTGTCTGTACAGTGTTGATAGAGGAATGAGTGTGTGGGAATTAAAGATCCGTTGGGTCCCACGGGCTCTTTGAGGTCCTTGACTTTATCGCATACATGGTCGCGTGCATTTTTGATATGAAAGAAATCCCAAAAGGCGGGCTGGTTGTGTCCAGGATAATAATAGGAAAATTGAAAGGGGGTATCCTCTCCAGCATAAATTTTGTCTGGGAATGGGCCCCTTGTTTTATTGATGGCGTCCTTGTTTTTTTCGTAGCCGACATGGTAGGAAACTCTTTCGGGGATAACTCCATCGCCAGTAACTCCATCAAAGTAGAAGAAATTATGAAGATGTTTGTCCTGTGGACGCCAAAAGTGATAGTGGAGAGAGGTACCGTCAGAGCCCGTCAACGTACAGTCTCTATTTTTGGTTTTTTCTCCTACATACCTAAATGTAAGAGAGGCGTATTGCTTTGTTTTCTGAGCATTCCAGGTAGAAATTGTCTTAAGTCTGTCTGAATCACCATAGTCATAAGTAATGAGGTTGCCATTGGGTCGGATCTCTTTTTCAAGGAGAAAAATGAGCTGCGTGGGATGATGTTCATTTCTTACGAACTTGTAGATTCTTTGTCCGCCATTACCTAAATGGAGTGTTGCTCCAGAACACCCCTGTTTTTTAAGAGGATGAAAAACAATCCGGTTGTTTCGGACATCCGTTCTTCCAGATATTTCTCGTTGGAATGGAGGGGCATAAGAATTGTCTAACTCGGGATATGCGTTAGAATCTTTCGCAGATAGCGTATACCGTCCAATCATCCCATCAGGCTCCTGGACCGTGGCGACGAATCCGTGATCCGTGAGCACCAGACTGAACTGAGTGTGAGGGAAGGCCCTCCACCCTCCCTCCCAATTCAGGGCGCTGTCATTTTCGGAAACGTACATTCTAGAAATTGGAATCGGTTCAAATCCTGAGACGACCGCATCTGTGCGGCGGATAAACACTTGGCCTGTCAGTGCATGAACAACATCTCGCACATTACAAGAAGTGCTGTCGATGATAATGGCAGCATCTGGATCAACAGCAAAAAGATGGACAACTAAAGATAGAAAAAGAACCCAGATCTTATTCATTGCCGCCAGTCTATGCGTCTCTGGGAAATCTTTTCAAGGCCGAAAAATCATTGAAGAACTCTCCCCCGAGGGGGAGAGATCCTTCTCCTCTTAAGGGGCGAAAAGTTCCTTTTCGCGGCCTGTCTTGATAGCTCGGCTGACTCGGCCTTCAAAGGCCGAGATTGCGCTCGAGCGGCGGTTCAATGATTTTGGACGATGTGGGGTCTAATTGCGTAAAAAACTCCTCGGCAGGAATGCAGAGGATGCCGTGCCGACGAATTCTCTCCTTGCCGCGATAGACAATCAGACGGGTCGCTTCTGGGAAATCCTCGTAAAAGGCCTTCAGTGCGTGAAAATCGTCGGGAGCGAGAATGCGACCATTTTTGACCTCGATCGCATAAAAAGCATTGGGTCCGTAAATAATGAAATCCACCTCTAAGCCAGTGCGCGTTCGCCAAAAATGGAGCTCGTGTTTGGCGGGCTGAAAGTCGATCCAACCTCTCAAATGTTCCGCCACCAACCCCTCCAAAGCGGCTCCTTCTGCTTCCGTAGAGGTATCTAAAAACCCCTGCTTTCTCAAAGCGCGAAACACCCCTGGATCAAAAAAGTAAAATTTGGGATGCACCGTCATTTGCCGTTGAGCGCGAGTTTCAAATACAGGGATCGTGTAGCCCAGTAACAAATCGATCAAAATCTGAAGATGTAACTCTACTGTTTTGCGCGCGACCTCGCATTCTCTGGAAATATTCGCAAGATTCAATACCGCTCCATGAGAAAATGCCATGACGTGTAAAAATCGACTGAATTCACCCACTTGCCTCACTAAAGCTTCTGCTTTTACCTCATCTTGTAAATAGAGGTCGACGTACGCTTGGAGTGTTGCTTCAGGAGATTCCGCATTCCAGATCAGAGGAATGACCCCGGTCTTCAGAACCTGTTCCAATTTGAACTGCTCTTTGAGCTCATACCCCATAAAAGGGTGAAAATTTTTCCAAAGAGCCCTCCCAGCCAATAGGTTGACGCCCGCCTTCTTTAGCTTCCGACTACTCGACCCAGTCAAAATAAACTGCACGCCATGACCTTCCTCGATGAGTCCGTGAACCACATCGAGAAGCTTGGGGACTTTCTGTACCTCATCAATCACAACCTGCTTCCGATCTGGCGCCGCTGCCAATAGATCCCTCAAAAGATCCGGATCCATCGAGTATTTGACCTCCTCTCGAGGCGACAGAAGGTCGATCCAGAGCGCATTTGTAAATTTTTGCTTTAACCAGGTCGTTTTCCCAGTCCCCCGAGGGCCAAAAAGAAAGAAACTCTCCCTCTCAGGAGCCTTAAAGAGCCGTTTGTAAAGCATTTTTACCCTGCCGTTGCCATTTTGCAGCTCATTTTGGCATAACCGTTGCCATTTTGCAACATGACATCGTAACGCACTTACAGTTAGCTACTTAAGAAATGAAGAAATATCGACAGCGGGAGACTGATTCAAGACGCCCGATTTTTTGATCGCCTTGGCATTCAGGTCAAAGGACCGTAAATCGATGTACTTTACGGTCGGGTCCTCATAGGTCTTGTAGTAGTACCGGAGCGTTTGGGGATCTTTCACACACGTCACCTGAGTATAGTCCACCCCGCTGGGGTTCTTTTGACGAGCCGCCCCCATAGGAATATCAAACTGATTGAGAATGTGAAACGCTTGGCCCACCGCGGCATCGGAGTTCTTTGCAGGGAGAGCCGTCATGCAGAAAATCGCAGCGCGAACGAAGCGAGAAGGGGGAGTAAAATCGCCCGGCAGCCCCACCATCCCAGACCCTTGCCCAAAAGGGGCGAGCAAAACGCCACCCCAATTGACCGGAGAGACGTTGTAGGGGGAGAGGTTGATGAAGTTGCGCAGATTCGTCATGTGCCAATCAAAGCTCGGAGAGTTGGTCAAGACGCCCAGCTCATTGTCATGCACGATGAGTGTCCCACCGACCGGCTCAATCACAATGCTCTTGCCCGCGGCGTCATACACCACATAGTGAAAAGGGGGCGGGGTGGGTCCCCAACGAGGAGAGACGATAGGGGCAATCACCACTGAGGCAAGCGCCGCTTTGACCTCTTCTACCGTCGCGAATTGAGTCAGGATCCAATTGGGAAATTCTACCGGAGAAAGGGAGCGAGAAGCATCTTTTACATCGGCATATTCGGCAAACCCTGGAAAATAAAAAGAGGCTGCGACCAGCCCTTTTTCATTCATCCCGTCCATGAGGATCACATCCTCAAAGCAGTACGCTCCGACAGCGGCGTATTTGGAGGTGTAGGTCAGTCCGCTGCTTTTGAAGAGGGTTTTTCTCGGAATCACCGCGGAAAACACCTCCACCGGCACCCCAAACTCCAACGTCCTCCCGTTGACCGTCGAGCCGTCGGATGCGGTCAACCGGATTCCCGTACAGGCGAAAACGGAGGATGAGAGAAGCAAAGCACTAAGAAAAAAAGATCGGATCATATATTTTTTACATTACACTAAAGTAATTCGAGCGCAAGGAAAATGTTCTTTTAATTGCCCGATCCCCTGGCTTGTAATTCCAGGAGAGCGGATCACCCACAGCTGGTTGAGTGGATGGTGAAGAAGTCCCGACAAAAACCGGTCTGTGAGTTGGTGGCACCCTTCTAATAAGAGACAATTGATCCGTGGATTCTTCTGTAAAAAAGCCAACATTCCCTCATCGGTGATGGAGGAGGAGCCTCCGATTTTAAAGCGCATGAGGTTGGGTCCAAGTACCTGAAAGCCTCGATCCGTCAAAGCCGTTCCCTCGATGCAAAGTCGTACGAGGGAGGGGCACGACTGCGCTAATTGGAGGGCTCCCTCATCAGAGATAGCAGAAAGATCGAGGTGCTTGAGATGGGAGTAGATTCCTCCCTGAAAGAGGGAAGCTGTCAGATGGGAAAGCCCACTGAGATTCAATGTATCTAAATGGGGACATTGTTTCAGCATCGCGCCAATCCCCTTCTCGGTCAATAAGTGGCAGTGAGCGAGGGTGAGAGAAGCCACTTCGGGTATGGCCACTTGTAAAAGTTCCTCGTCGAAGAGCAATTGATTAGAAAAATCGAGAACCACTCTCTTCTGTTTGTTCCGAGAGAAATAAAACGCATCGACCGAAGAAAAAAATTGTTGGGTCTCTTGGCGAAGTACCCCCGCGATCTCTTTGTTTGCTTCAAAGAGGTTTTTCTTCTCATCTGGATCTAGACTGAGATCAAACAATTCCTCTGTTTTAGAAAATCCCCTCTGGATCCATTTCCAGTTCCCACTACGACACCCAGTGTATCCTTCCGTATAGGGATTTTGCAAAAAAATAGACCTGTTGTTGCTTTCTCTAAGTAAGGAATACCCGTGAACAGGTTGTCCAAATAGATCCTTCACCGTGGCCAGTAAATCGCTTTGCGCTCCTAGTGCCTCGATCCGCTGCGGTAGAGAGATCCTCCCCTCGGCCAGAATCAAAAGGGGCACCCGCACGTTTTCCTCATAGAGAAAACGAGAAATATGAAAATTTTCCTCATGCTCTCCCATCGGCTGACCGTGGTCACCCAGGACAAAAAGAACTGTATTCTGATGGATTTTTTTCTCTCGCAAGAGATCGACAAAAAGACCCAAACAAGAGTCCGTATAACGGGTCGTCTGCAAAAACCGCTCTCGGACAGACCCCTCTATGGAGCCATTGGGAGCAACCCACGGATGGTGATTGGTGATTGTAAATAGGGTTAAAAAAGAGGGCTGTTTTTGCTCTGCGAGCCATTGCGCGCTATGACGCATGAGATATTCATCGGGAACTCCCCATCCCAATCGAGGGCTCGAAGGGAGATCTTTCTGATCCACGAGCTCTTGAAAATATTTCCGCAAAAACTCCCGTTGTTTGTCATAGTCCAATGAGCCGTTATGGTGAAATGCGGTCTTATATCCCATCGACTGCAAGAATTGAGGAATCCCCTCTAAATCGACCCCTAAATAGGGCGCTAGTCCCTCAGATGTACTTCCTGGAGGCAATCCAAAAAGCCCCGCGAGCAACGCCCGATAAGTCAGTGTCCCATTGGAATAGAACTGAGGGAAATAGATCCCCTCTTGGCTCAGCTGAGAGAAGCGGGGAGTTACCTCCGGACCTACATCGCGGGCTCCAAAAGACTCCAAAAATAAAAATACTACATGGGGAGAGTCTCCGGTTTCTACAGTGACCTTGCGAGGTCCTTGGGATGTGGAAAAGAGCAGCGGCTCTTGCGAAATCGATCG
>CAYHED010000013.1:0-17088 GCA_964355615.1 uncultured bacterium | reverse complement strand
TAATTTAATGGAGAGGAACCAGTATATCAGATCAAAATTTTATTTGGATAGGTTCCCAGTATATCCATTTTTTCTGGATATACTTGGGAAAATATGCATAATAATGTTTATGGATTTTGAACTGTTTAGGAGGGAAGTTAAGGCGGAGATATTTGACTACCTGTTGCTTACAAAATACTTAAAAGGCATGAAAAAGCCGCTCGACAAAGCAGCTTCATTAGTCACTAAGGGGAAGATTGTTAGGATTAAAAATGGGCTTTATGTTTTTGGAGAAACCTGGCGTCGGGCTCCCCTCCCACTTGAATTGGTCGCTAACCTGCTCTATGGCCCCTCCTGCGTCTCCGATGATCGCCGAGCGCTCTTTAGTTATTACCTCTTTGACGCTTGGCGATACCAAAGCGTTTCAGACCCCGCTCGGTCTGTTTGAGTACCGGGCCATCAGCCGAGAAAAGTTTAAGGTGGGCATAGAATATAGGAACTTGGGCGAAGAGGGGGGCTTCTTGATCGCATCGAGGGAAAAAGCATTAGCTGACCTCGTTTACCGAACTCCCGGTATTCGGACTGTAAAACAGCTGCGCCATTACCTTTTCGAAGAGATGAGGGTCGATGAGGGGGTGTTCCGAGAATTAGATAGGGAAAAACTACGCGAGATCGCGAAGGCCTATAAAAAAAATAGCGTGAACATGATGGTTGAACTGTAGAGGATATCCGGCGCTTCATTCCCAACCCCCGAGAACCGGATAAAGCTGTCGAATTGACAGGTTTATCCTGCCGATTTGCATGGTTTAAACGGAAGGCTCTTGATGATCATGGCCTACATAGTAAACTTCGGCTGATTGCAAAATACCCTGCTTACGAATCCCATTCCGAACTCAGCGAGTGTACTCCATTCAGTGAAAAAAAGATTGCCCACAAATCAGAATTTGGTTTATAAGCTTCGTTTCCATAAACCAAGGAGGACATATAAATGTCCGTAGAGGGTACATCAAGCATCGAGTCTAGCGAAGTATACGGGTTCTATACCGGAGCAACAGAAGAGTCTGACAGGGAAGAACGATCAACAAAAGAGCGCGACCGCTACTCTTCGATCTTTTCTGAAACAGTTCGTCAACCTTTGAACCAGGCGCATCAAAATAAAGGAAGAAAGCCCCTCATGAACAGGGCTCCTGATATAGATGTGAGAGCAGGGTACAATGAAAGAGATGGAAAATTCGCCGAAATTTCAATCCATTTTTCTGGGTCAGATTCTTCTAAATCTGAATCGACAAATAACTCCCAATCCAACGAGTCTACCAAAGAAGATAAGACCTCTGACCAATCAAACACTGCCGAAAAGAACAAAGACTCCAAATAATAAATGACAAAGAATTATTTAACAAGTTTTCTTTGTTTTATTTTACTATGCGTAACAGGTAGTTTTGTTTACCTCAGTCACGGGGACTATTTTTATGTCCCCGTTTCTTTTTCATTGTTTGCAAAAAAACCACTTATTACAGCCACTATAAATGACCTAAGCTATCGGCTCAATTTAGATACAGGCTCTTGCATCCCCTTGTGTGCTCAGACTCGAGTCACAGATCAGCTCAAGAACAAGAAGCTTCAGGGGCAAAGCTCTCATATTAATATCAAAGGAGAGACTTTTTTCTTGTCCGATTTTTATATCCCTTCTCTGCACCTGAATTCCCTCAGTATTTCCGACATAACTATCAGTGAACAAAAACAAGAGAATGACCTGACTGGCGGGATCGTTTGGGACCCCTCTAATGCCCATGAAAAACGAGCTTTAAGATATATCGATGGGTCCATTGGTTGGCCCATTTTAAAACGATATTACTGCTTATTCGACTTCCCCAGAAAAGCTCTTTTTCTTTCTCAAAATGCGAAAGCTCTTCGACCGGAGAGATCCATGCGATTTAGCCGTTCTATTTGTGTCCCATTCCAATCGGGACAATTCGGTATTGTCATCACTGCTGAGACGGATCTTGGAACAAAAAGATTAGTGTTAGATACGGGAGCGACTCATTCTGCTCTGAGAGGTGTCCTTGAGGTAGCACCGCCAGATGAGTTACCCCTTTCCAAAAGTAACACGCTCCTCATAGGGAATCATGACTTTGGAAAGTGGGAGTTCGTCATGTACCCGATTCCCAAAGAAGCCCATGATATCGACGGAATTTTGGGAATCGACTTCTTTCTGGAGCACTCTATTTATATAGACCCGTTTGAGCAGCTCGCAACCATCGAGTTGAAGTAACTTAAACTTGGTCTGGGGCAGCTTCAAGGGTCTTTGTCTGAGTCTTGAGTTTCTTGTTGATCAGCCTCATCTTCCAGTTCAGAAAAAACCAATAGACGCCAACTATTTGCTGTACGAGAGTCACTGTCCAATGAAATGGGTTGTTCCAACCAATACTCCCACGTACCCACTGCGCTGCCAGACTAATCCAGCCCAATACAGATGAAAATAAGATAAAAGTCAGGAGCTTGGTTCCTGGTTTTTTATAGGCACAGCGATATAACAGATAACTGAATCCAAAATAGATGATGCTTTGAAAAGCAATTATAAACGGGAGAGCCCCTTGGGGCATTGAGGCGAAGTTGAGATCTTTGCTCATTAGAAAATATATAGGGAGCAGATTGAGAAAGTTGGCAAGGAGTAAAAACATCCAGTGCTTTCTGATTTTGATGTCTTCTTGGTTCATAGAGCTCCTCTCTTAGATGCTATTGCGGGAAGGGGCGGGGGAAAGGGCAAGCCCCTTTCCCCCAGCGCCCCCTATCCTGCAAGGCTTGGCGTAAGCGCCACGCCTTGGGATGCCTTCACGGCGAGATGCGTTGCATCTCACCTCCAGGCCGGCGATCCCGCTCGGTTTTGCTTATGGCAAAACATCGAGCGGGATTCGAACCCTACCTCGCGACATGCGCAGGCATGTCGCTTCTTCCGCTTTTTTTGCGGAGCAAAAAGATCGGAAGAGGTAGGATTCGAACCCACGGACCCCGCGAAGGGCCTCCTGTTTTCAAGACAGGCGCGATCGGCCACTCTGCCACTCTTCCATAAATGCTAAAAGTTAGAGAATACGCCTTTTACAGATTTATTCTCAAGGAAATTGTTCCAAAAAGCGAATGTCGTTCTCTGTGAAGAGGCGGATGTCGCGGATGTCGCGCATCAACATCGTCAGTCGCTCAATGCCTAAGCCTGCTGCAAAGCCGGAATACTCTTCGGGGTCGATGTTCCCTTTGCGGAGGACGTTGGGATGGACCATGCCGGCTCCAAATACTTCTAACCAGCCGCTGTGTTTGCAGATGCGGCAGCCGGAGCCTTTGCAGGAGATGCAGCGGACGTCTACTTCTAGGCCGGGCTCCACAAAGGGGAAGTAGCTGGGGCGGAAGCGGGTTTCTGCCTTCTCACCGAGGAGTTTGGTGAGGAACTCGTCCATCGTGGCAAAGAGGTCGGCAAAGGTGACGTTTTTGTCGATGTAGAGGACTTCTACTTGGTGGAAAAAAACATGGGAGCGGGCGGAGATGTCTTCGTTGCGAAAGCAGCGGCCGGGGGCAATGATACGGAGGGGGGGCTTGCACTCTTGCATGGCGTGGACTTGCACGTTGCTGGTATGGGTGCGGAGAATGGAGTGGTTGGAGAGGTAAAAGGTGTCTTGCATGTCGCGGGCGGGGTGGTCGGGGGGGAAATTGAGCCCTTCGAAATTAAAAAAGTCGGTGTCGATGTCGGGGCCGAGGCGGACGGAAAAGCCCATCTCGGTAAAGATGTCGACGATGCGGTGGATAACTTGGGTAATGGGGTGGAGGGCGCCGCGGAATTGTCTGCGGCCGGGAAGGGTGGCGTCGAGCCACTCTTGCTGAAACTGCCGGTCCTGCTCTTGGGTTTTAAGGCGGACGGCGCTGTGCTCAAAATGGCTCATCAACTCTTCTTTCAAGTCGTTGATGAGCTTGCCTGAGTGGGGTCTCTCTTCGGGTGAGCAGTGGCGGAGCTCTTGCATGAGGGACTGGAGAGGACCTTTCTTCCCTAGGTATTTTACCTTTAGGGTGTCAAGATCCTTGGAGCCGCTCACCTCTTGCAATTCTTGCATGAAGCGGAACCGGAGCTCTCCTATCTGTTCGGGCAGAGAGGCCATGAATCCACTTTAAGCGGCGAGCGCTTGTTTCGCTGTTCCAACAATAGCAGTAAATGTCCCTGGATCGCGGATGGCCAAATCAGCCAACACTTTGCGGTTGAGAGAGCAACCAGCTTTGAGCAATCCGTTGATCAACTTGCTGTAAGACAGGCCGTTGATCTTGGCTCCTACGCCAATACGGGTAATCCAAAGGCTCCGAAAATCGCGCTTGCGCAACTTTCTGTGCTTGTAGTTGAAAGCGAGTGCAGACATCAGGGCGTCTTTGCTCAATTTCAAGTGGTTCTTTCTGTCTCCGTAGAACCCTTTGCAACGCTTCAGGAGCTTTTTTGTTCTTCTCCGGGCTGCGACGGAATTTGTAATTCTTACCATAGTGGTCTTAAGCTCCGATCATAATTTTAAACATTTTCACTTGGCCATCGTCAACGAGGCGTGATTTACCAAGACTTCTCTTTCTTTTGGAGCTCTTCTTGGTCAAGATATGGCGGCGACCAGGACGGTTTCTTTTCAGTTTCCCTGTTCCTGTCACTTTAAAACGAGCCTTCATAGCCTTACGGGTCTTCATTTTAGGCACGGTGAGTTTCTCCCATTTTTTGCTCTTGCTGTTGTTTTGGCCGTTTCCCGCTGGGGGACAACACAGTCGTCATCGTACGGCCCATCATTTTTGGCGTCGTTTCTACTATGGCTAGGTCGGATAACCGCTCACAAAAGGCATCTACTACTTTTTGGCCTAAATGAATGTGCAGCATTTCCCGACCGCGAAACATGATCGAAACGCGAACCTTATTTCCTTTCGCTAAAAAATCGCGCGCGTGCTTCAACTTGGTCTCGAGATCGTGCGTGTCGATGTTGGGCTTCAACTTGATCTCTTTAACCTTGATCTGTACTTGCGCTTTTTTACTCTCTTTCTCTTTTTTCTCTTGGTAATATTTCAGTTTTCCGTAATCGATAATCTTCGCAACGGGCGGTTTCGCTGTGGGTGAAATCTCGACTAGGTCGAGACCCATCTCTTCAGCTTTTGCCATCGCTTCGCGGAAGGTCAAAATACCTAACTGCTCACCATCTTCTGTAATTACTCGCAGCCGATCGGCTCTTATTTCTCTGTTTTTTCTCAAAGCTGTTCTAATCGCTCCATCAGTTGTTTCGGGTCACTGTACCTTTCTAACAAAAGAAATAAGTTTCTTTCAATAGAAACTCGGAGTACCAGCCCTTTCTTTGTCTTATTGGCTGTGGCTGCCGCCCATTTTCGACCCAGGCCATCTTCCACCTCAAACTCGATGGAACCGGCCCGATTCAAATTACAGTTAAAGCCCAACATGATAAGTGTTTTCTCCACCAATTGCAAGAGGGAATTTAATTCTGACTCGGGTTCCCTGGGAAAAGAGCTGAGTTGTACCTCGTCATCGAGGACCTCCCCGACGCGCAACACCCCCATTTTTTGGGCGATGAGGTCGTGGTGCCCTCCGGCCACTTCGAGGGCTCCTATCAAGATTTTTCTTTTGAGGAAGTTGATCCAGCACTGTTTTAGGCGGAGTCCCTTCTCTAGCCAGACTCGGGTTCCTTCCACTTCTCTCCAAAGGCCCACCAGCTCGCCGAGGGTTTCGGGGTCCATGTAGGTTTGGAGTTTTTTTAAAAAAAGTTTTAACTCTTGCTTGGAGGGGTAAACGCATCCGGTCAAACGGATTTCAGAGTCATCGAGCCGTTCGATCCGGTCCAGCTTAAAGGCGCCTAGTTCCGCGCTGTTTTTCACGTGGGGGCCCTGGCTGAGGTTATGAAAGGAGCCGATTTCGACGAGCTCGACTAACCCCTTCTCCCCTTCTAGTTCTTCGGCGCGCTTGTGGTGCCCCTCTTTTTTCAAAAATTCCGATGCGCTAAAGGCGGCCATCTCCAGGGTTCTCATGGGGCGCGCTTCGCGAACGATCTGGCGCATCCGCTCTTCGATGAGGGTGAGGGTATTGGGCTGCAGGGGATGGGGGAAATGAAGGTCGCAGAGAAAGCCAGTGGGGGCGTCTCCGCCCCCCAGGAGCTCTACCCCAGGGAAGAGCTCAAAGGCGGCAGCGGCGACCAGCTCGGCTGCACTGCGGCGTAATGATGTGAGATCCATTGGGATGTAGCTGACTCGAACAGCCGACCTCCACGATGTCAACGTGGCGCTCTAACCAACTGAGCTAACACCCCACAAAAACTGTCCCAGTGTAAACAATTGGCGAATAGACGGCAAGTGTGTAGAATGGAGCCCCTATGAAACACTCCCCTCACCTCAAAAAAGCGCAAGAGCTCTGGACTGCCCATTTAAGGCCGGATGATTTTGTGATTGATGCCACCTGTGGCAATGGACATGATACTTTGTTTTTGAGCAAGCTCGTGGGGCATGTGTATGCGGTCGATATCCAGCCTCAAGCAATCGAGAATACAAAAAAATTAGGGCTCCCCAACGTCTCGCTCCACCTCCGTTCTCATGAGGAGTGGAGTTGGGTGGCGGAAGCTCCCCGCTTGATCGTCTACAATCTGGGGTACTTACCTCGAAGCGATAAGTTGGTGACAACGCTCACGAAAAGCACCCTTCTCAGTTTAGAAAATGGGATGGGGATTTTGGCTGAGGATGGCGCGATCTGTGTGACGTGCTATCCGGGTCATGCTGAGGGGGAAAAAGAGGCGGCTGCGGTCTTGGAGTGGGCGTCGAAGTGGCGCTGCGAGCACTACACATGGCTACAAGAAAAATCCCCTTTCGTCCTATTCTGCAAGAAGAGTAAAAATGGGTTCTGAAACCCAGGAGCAGCCGAGGGGGATGTTGGGTTTGACGGTGCCGTGATAATCGGAGCCTCCGGTGGCGATCCATCCTCTCTCTTTTGCGATTTGCAGCCAGGGTTTTTCGAGTTCTTTGTGCAGGTTGCCGTAATGGCATTCGATCCCGTCAAAGGGGAGGCTTAGGAGCCCGCGTAAAAAGGCCCCTTTGCGTAAAAAATGGGGGTGGGCCAAGACGGCTTTCCCGCCGATTTTGTGAATCAGTTCGACGGTCTCTTGCGGTGTGTACTTCAGTCCAGAAGTGTAGCAAGAGGCGCCTTCTTTGAGGTACCGCTCAAAGGCTTCGTAGGTGGATGTGACGTACCCTTTTTGGACGAGTAGCTGGGCGATATGGGGTCTTCCGACAGTTCGTTTGGCGCGGGTTTTGAGAGCATACTCATAAAGTTCTTCTTCCGTGATGGCGATCTTTCTTTGCGCCAGCTTTTGCACAATCCCTCGGTTTCGTTCTCGGCGCCGTTCTTGCATATCTGCGAGGTGGCGGTGGAGGATAGGAGCAGAAAGGTCGATGCGGTAAGCGAGGAGGTGGACCGATTGTTGATTGAGTTCGGTGGAAAGCTCGATGCCCGGTAAAATACGAATACCCAGCTCCGACGCCTTAGCAAATAGCTCGGGTGTGTATGCCTCAATGGTGTCGTGATCGGTGATTGAAAGTCCTTGCAGCCCCACCTGGTGAGCGAGCTGCAGCAAAGCGAGGGGGTCATCCGTTCCATCTGAGCAGTTGGTGTGGGTATGAAGATCGGCTCTAAACATAGAACCTCACTTCAGGCTCCAGGTGGATCCCTGTTTGCTCGAGGACTGTTTTTTGTATCTTATCGATGAGTTCTAGCACATCTTTCGCCTGCGCATCCCCCACATTCACGATGAAGTTGGCGTGCATTTCAGACACTTTTGCGCCTCCTACCAAAGCCCCTTTCAATCCACACTGTTCAATGAGCGCTCCGGCCGATTTCCCTTGACCCGGATTCCGGAAAATACAGCCTGCACTCTTCTCTTTGTAAGGTTGTGTTTTGAGGCGGTAATCGACGATTTCGAGCTGTTTTTTGCGCGCTCCAAGCCAAGGTTCCAATCGAAAGGTCGCGGCCAAAATCACTCCTTGTAGAGTTTGAAAGGGGGAGGTGCGATACCCGTACTGGAGCTCCGAGCGAGCCCATGTTTGCTCTCTTCCGTCGGGATGCATGTAGTGGACCGACTCAAGAGCAAGGGCGGTTTCCTGTCCGTTGGCTCCTGCATTCATAAACACTGCGCCGCCGACCGTCGCTGGAATCCCGGAGGCAAACTCCAAGCCAGAAAACCCTTTTCGTGCGCTTTGTACACCGAGCAGAGCAAAAGAATACCCCGCACCTACTTTCACAAAAGTGGGGTGCCACTCACAAAAACTGATCTTATTGATGATGACGAGACCCTCAAATCCACGGTCGGAAAAAAGACAGTTAGATCCTTTTCCTAGAACTAAAAACGGGAGGGACTTTGTTTGGGCAAAGAGGAGCGCCTCCTCCATTTCGTGGACAGTAGTCACTTCGACGAGGTGCTCAATCGGCCCGCCGATGCCAAAGGTGGAAAATTCACTTAAGCGTCGCCGGCTCTGCAACTGTAACCCCATACCTCTTCTTATATACACTATCTAAGATAGCGTTGACAAACTGAGAACTTTCGGGGGTCCCGAATTTACGGCATAAACGGATGGCTTCTGCGATTGCTACTTTGTGGGGAATTGTTTCATCAAAGAGGAGCTCGAAAAACCCAAGGCGAAGAATGGTCTTTTCAACGCGGGAGATCCTCTCAAAAGAGTACTCCATAGAGGTCTCTCGGATCAGGGCGTCGATCTCATCTTGTTTCTCGCGGACCGCTCGCATGCGAGCCGTAGCATCGACCATGATCCGCTTGGTCACCTTCAGCTCGTGCATCATGAACGGGATCATCTCTTCGTCGGTGGTTCCATCAAAATCACCGCTGTAGAGGAGCTGAAACACAATTTCTCGAAACTTTTGAGGGGCTAGCGACATGGCAATGAGTCTACCAGATCCCCCCTTATCTCGCCTACCTCAAAAAAAACATTGCCCAACAGCCCCCCAATCTGGTAAAACGAAACGTTACGGATTTCGGGAACTTAAATTTGTGCTAGCTGTATTCCTTGACACAGAGACAAACGGTCTTAACCATCAGAAACACAAGATCTTAGAGATAGCTCTTCAGATCATCGACCTAAAAACAGGCGAAAAAAAGGGGGAGTACCAGAGCCTCCTGCGCCAGACTGCGGAAGGGTGGGAACGGAGCGATCCGGAGAGTTTGCGCATCAACGGATTTACTTGGGACGAAGTCGTCCAAGGGAAGTCGGCCCGGCTCGCCTCTCAAGAAATCATTGATCTCTTCGCCCAAGTGGGAATCCGGCGTAAAAAGGCGGTTTTTATCTGTCAAAACCCCTCTTTTGACCGAGCCTTTTTCTCCCAGCTCATCGACGCCGACACACAAGAACTGCTCAGTTGGCCCTACCACTGGCTCGACTTAGCCTCGATGTACTGGGCCATTACTCTCCGCCAGGCGAAGCAGGGGGAGGGTCCCTTGCCTTGGGAGACGGGTGTTTCTAAAGACAGTATCGCGGCGGCCTACCACCTGCCGGCGGAGGCGAAGCCGCACCGAGCAATGAATGGGGTGGCGCATTTGATTCTTTGTTACGAGGCCGTCGTCGGCTGGGCAAAAAAAAACTAACCACAGAGGCACAGAGGAAGATGAGGTAGCACAGAGGGAGAGTTCCCTTTTTGCGAGGGCAAAAAGGGAAAACTGCTGCCGCGAAACGCGGCAAACTGGTAAAACGCCCGGTCTCTTGCCGCGCTTCGCGGCAGGAAGTTCTCTTTTTTGCTCTCGCAAAAAAGAGATTTTTTTCTCTGTGCTACCTCATCTTCCTCTGTGACTCTGTGGTTATCTTCTTCCCTTCAGTAGCTCATCTTGTCGAGGCGCACTTTCCCCCGAAAAATATGATAGATCCAAACTCCATAACCGAGCACGGCAGGAACTCCGATCCCAACCATGATCAAAAGGATCTCGAGCGTGTCTCTTCCTGAAGAGGCATTATAAATCGTTAAACTGTGGATCTCTGGATTCAACGTAGAATAGACAATCGTGGGAAAGGTCCCGAGTCCAAACAGAGTCAGGAGTAGCGCGATGGTCGCACAAGAGGAAATAAAGGCCCATCCGTCATTATTTTTCCTAATTTGGCGGGGGATGTTGAGCATCGCAATGAGGGCTAAGAAGGGGAAAATCGCTAAATAAGGCCTGTCGGAAAAGCGTTTGAGCATGTGGGGGGATTGAATCATTGTTAAGCAGGTGGTTACGGAAAACCAAAAGAAAAAATGTAAAATCGCTGGATTGATCCAACGGCGGACAACTTGGTGGGTCTCCCCTTCTGTCTTCATGCATAAATAGATCGTTCCGTGCATGGCAAAAAGAGAGGTCGCCGTAATAGCCACTGCCACCGTGTAGACATTGAAAAAGTCGGAAAAGTGGCCGACAAAATCTTGAGAGCCATTCAACGGAATTCCTAAGATTATATTGCCTAAAAGTAGCCCCATAACTAAAGAGACCAAGATGCTTGCTCCTGAAAAGACAACATCCCAAAAGGAGCGCCACCTAGAGGAGGGGCGCTTACTGCGGAATTCGATAGCAACAGCGCGGAACATCAGCCCTGCGATCAAAAACATCAGTAGGGAGTAGAAACCCGAAAAAATCGTTGCGTACGCGTTCGGAAAGCCGGCAAAGAGCCCTCCCATCATGATCACGATCCATACTTCATTGCCGTCCCAAAAAGGGCCGATCGAATTGAGAAAAATGCGCCTTTGTTCGTCTGTGCGGGCAAACAGGTGGAGCGCTCCGACTCCGAGGTCAAACCCATCGAGAACGGTGTAGAACAAAATCGAAACGGCGATGACGCCATACCAGAGAGTTTGGAGTTCTGCTAAAGTCATTCTACCACCGGTCCTGGATAGCGATACATTTCTTCGGGAGTGTCGATCAGATCAGGTCCATGTTTGATCTTCCGGTCGAGGAGGAAGATAAAGAGGATAAATAGCGTTGTATAAATCACAATGAACATGATGATCGAGGCGAGTACTTGGAAGCTGTTGATCGAAGTCGAGACGGCGTCTACTGTCCGGAGCTGTTGCCAAACAGCCCAAGGCTGGCGGCCCATTTCGGCGGACATCCACCCTGCTTGCTGTGCAATATGGGGGAGGCCAACCGAACCGATCATAGCCCAGAGGAGCCACTTTTTATTTTCCAAAGTGCCCCGTTTCAAAAACCACATCCCGAGTCCAGCGATCAAAACCATCAGACACCACATCGCTACCATGATGTGGTACGTTTGGAATACGACGGGTACATTGGGCCATTCGTCGCGAGGGATTTGGTCCAAGCCGGTCACCGGTGTGCGGGCGTTATGATAAGTGAGCCAGCTGAGCCCGCCAGGAATTTTCCACGAGTGAACTTCTCTTGTTTTCCCATCCACCCAGCCGCCGATCGAGATGGGGGTGTAGTGCTCTGTCCTATAAATTCCCTCGAAAGCGGCCAATTTAGCCGGTTGGTAGCGGGCGATGAGACGAGCGCTCGAATCGCCAGAAAACAGTTGTAAGATGAGGCCGATCACAGCGACCCAAAGGCCAATGTGCATCATGGATCGGGAGACTTCCTTGTATTTGCGCTTCAAAATGTAATAGGCGGCCACACTGATCACAAAGAACGCGCCGGTCAGCCAACAGCCCAAGATTACATGGGATAAACGGTCCAATGTAGAGGGGTTAAAGACCATGCTCCAAAAATCGATCACTTGTGCTCTCGGTCCCATCGCTGTTTGTACAATGCGGTGTCCTTGGGGGGTTTGCATCCATGAGTTTGCGACGATGATCCAGACGGCGCTAAAATGGGCTCCTAAACAAACGCAGATATTGGCGAAGTAATGGAGTTTGGGTCCTACTCGATCCCAGCCAAAGAGGAGAAGTCCTAAAAACCCCGATTCGAGAAAGAAGGCGAAGATCCCTTCCGCGGCCAAAGCGCTTCCGAAAACGTCTCCGACATAGCGGGAATAACGGGCCCAGTTGGTCCCGAAAGCAAAAGTCTGAACAAGACCGGTGGCTACGCCTAAAGCGAATGTGAGTGCAAAGATCTTGATCCAAAACGTGGTCATTTCTTTGTATTTTGGATTTTTAGTCTTGAGATAAAGACCTTCCATAATGACTAGCATTAGCCCTAAGCCAATGCTCATTGGGGGGTACAAGTAATGAAACCCCGAGTTGAGAGCAAACTGAATCCGAGAAAGCGTGAGCACATCCATACGACAACACTTCTACAAATTTTTTTATTTTAGGTCAATTCGAATATGGGGTAGAATAGCCGTATGACCCTGATGCATTCGTTCATTCCGCTCCTCGAAGTGATGATCATTGCGATCATGCTCAATTACCTCCTTTCTTTTTTTTGGAATACCAAATCGATGGACCTCGTTTTGGGGTTTTTTGCGTTTTTTTTGATTTTGGGCGCTTCGAGCTGGTTGCAGCTCCCTGTTTTGCACAAGATCATGGTGCTTATCGGGAATGTGGCAGTGATCGCCGTGATCATCATCTTTCAACCAGAGTTGAGAGTCGCCCTATCTAAACTCAGTCTAAAAAGCCGTCGTTACCGAGAAATCACCGAATTCGACCGGTTTTTAGATCAGCTCGCCTCTTCGATCTACAAAATGTCGGAAAAACACATCGGCGCCCTGATCGCAATTGAAAATGAGGACTCTCTGCAAGAATATGCCCAAAAAGCGGTTCTATTGAACGCCGTATTTTCTCCCGAATTGCTGGAGAGTATTTTTGCAACCAATACGCCTCTTCACGACGGTGCTGTGATCTTCCGCGATAAAACAATCCTCGCGGCAGCGGTTATTTTACCTTTGGCCGACGACTCTTCTCAGCTGGCTAAATCGATGGGAACGCGCCACCGAGCCGGTCTTGGTTTGAGCCATGCGACAGACTCTTTGGTGATCGTTGTTTCAGAAGAGACGGGAAAAGTCTCGATGGCTCGTGAAGGGATCATGACGCGCGGAATCAAGATCGATCGGTTTAAAGGGATTCTCCGAAGTATTTTCAATCCTCCGCCTAAAGCGCATCCGACAAAATTTAATTTCTGGCAGTGGCTCAAAACATGAAGACCTGGCTATCCCGTCTCTTTATAGAAAATTGGCAGCGCAAGCTCATTTCGGTCATTCTCTCGATGATCATTTGGATTGTGGTTCACCACTCGATGCAAGTGACAAAAACATTGCAGAATGTCCCCGTCCGAATGACCCATTTGGCTCCAGGAAAGACGATCGAAGGGATGCAGGCGGGAGGGGTTCTCAACCGAAAAATCGCCCTTACGATCACGGGAAACAAAGATGCCATGGAAGAACTTTCTATCAAAGATTTCGAAGTGGTTCTCGATGCGAGAGGGAAAGAAAACGAGTGGATTGCCACCGTCGATAAACGGCATTTGAACTGCCTGACCCCCGAAATCAACCTCCATAAAATCATCTCCCGCGTCGCCCCTTCCGAGTTGATTATTAAGCAGAGCAAGTTGGTCACTGAAAAGATCCCCGTTTTGGTTACCCAACCCATCGGCGAGGCCCCCAAAGGCTACCAGTTCCTCGATGTGTGGCCCTACCAACTATCCCTGTCCGTCACCGGGCCTGAAGAACCGGTTAAAAAGCTCAAGACGCGCGGCCTTAAACTCACCTTCAACTTGAGCGATATTTCCAAAGAGGAACTCGATACGCTCCAAGCGATGAAGGCGAGCGATGAGGTGAGTTTCTTTATTCCCAACTCCTGGAAAAAAGTGTCGATCCCCCAACTCTCTGAAGTACCCATTGAGATCGATGATCCACAAGCAACTGCGCTCCGAATCGACTTTTCTCGCCAAGATCTCTTACCCATTGGAGTCCCCCTCCCCATCGGCGTTTTTTTTCCTCCCAAATACAGCCACACACTCAACCCCGAGACCTATTGCCTCGCAATCAACGATTTCATCGTTAAAAAACAGGGGATCAAAATGATCACCACTCCCCTCTTTGCGCAAGGGGTCAGCCGCCTCTTTTTAGAAACTGTCAAAGACAGGATGCAAATTGTGGTTGTCGCCTGTCCGAAGACCGAAAGAGACACCCTTTTTTGGAGCGTCGAATTCCTCTACCCAACAGAATTGGAAGACCGGTATGTGGCCCGAGTGATGTCCGAATCGAACGAAGAACTGGGAGACGTCCAACCCCAGCTGAGAGAAGACTATTTGAGGAACCGCTTCCGCAGTTACAAAACGCGCTTTCGCCTTTACACCGCCGACCACAAAAAACTGGCCCTCAAAGTCGAGCTGCAGGCAAACACCATTTCGATCAACCCCCAATGAAGACTGTGAAAAATGAACCACAGAGACACAGAGAGGAGAGAGGTAGCACAGAGAAAAAAAATCTCTTTTTTGCTCTCGCAAAAAAGAGAACCTCCTGCCGCGAAGCGCGGCAGAAGACGGGGCGCTTTTGTAACTTGCCGCGTTTCGCGGCAGCGATTTTCCCTTTTTGCCCTCGCAAAAAGGGAACTCTTTCTCTGTGCTACCTCCCTCCTCTCTGTGCCTCTGTGGTTCATTTTTTTTCCTGGGAGTGCCCCCGATGAAGCACGTCGTCCTCCTCAAAGCTAAGGCCGGCAACGCGGGCGGCTTAGAAAAATATGCCTCGCGGATCGCTTCCGCCTTCCGAGCCAAAGGAGCCCGCGTCAGCATCCTGACCACCGGGTCTGTCTCAGCAGACGGCATCTACAACCTCCCCACCACTGCCTGGCCCGCTTTTTTGAGGATGGAGCAGTTTGATCGAGCCGTTCAAGATTGGCTCAAAAAAAATCAGGCGTATCTGGTCTTCGGCATGGATCGAAATCGGTTTCAAACTCACATTCGGGCAGGCAATGGCGTCCACGCCGCTTATCTAGAGAGCCGCACCTTCACAGAGGGGTGGATGAAACGGTGGACTTGCAAATTCAACCCCCTGCACCTCAAAATCTTGGCTCTTGAAAAAGAGGCTTTCGAAAATCCCCTCCTCCAAAAACTTTTCACCAATTCCCACATGGTGCGGGGCCAGATTTTAGAGCGATTTCAAACCGATCCCAATAAAATTCAGGTCATTCACAATGGAGTAGAGTGGCATGAAATGCAAACCGACTTTGATGCGTGGGCGGAGCTCAGGCCAACTCTTGCTCTGGAAAAGGGGCTCGATCCCCACTGCTTTCAGTTTCTCTTCATCGGCAATGGGTACCTGCGTAAAGGGCTCGATCGCCTCCTCGAAGGGCTCCAGCGGCTGAAATGCGACTTTCAGCTCTCCGTGATCGGCAAAGATAATAAACTCGATGAATACCGCGCCAAGGCAAACCGCCTCGGATTGGGATCGCGGGTCTTTTTCTTTGGAGCTCAAGCGGATATCCGCCCTTTCTACCAGATCGCCGATGTCCTGGTCATCCCCTCTTTTTACGATCCATTTGCCAATGTCACTGTGGAAGCTCTTGCTATGGGCCTTTTTGTCGTCTCGTCAAAACAAAACGGCGGCTGCGAAATCTTGACTCCTCAAAACGGAGCGATCATCCCCGACCTTCTCGATGTGGATTCTCTTGTAGACACTCTGGAAAGAGCCACCCAGCACCCCAAAAAAACCGCAAACTCTCTCCTCGCGCGGAGAAGTGTCGAACACCTCGATTTTTCTCGCCAACTCACAACCTTAATCGAGGCCTGTGAATCATCTGAATAAAGAACGACTCCTCTATTTTTTGATTCGGGGCCTCACCTACCCTTTTGGGTTTTTCCCTTATAGCTGGATCCGAGCGCTTGGCAAAATCGTCGGCTGGGTCGGATTTTACTGCATGGAAAGCTACCGCAAACGGGCTCTCAGCAACCTCGCCCTCGCAACCGATCTGGGCCTTTCTCCCAAAGAAGTGGTTCGGATTGCAAAACAGTCCTTTCAAAATCTCGCGATCAATTGCCTGGAATACCCCAAATTCGCTCGAGAAAAACACCTCGAAAGGGTGATCCAGTGCCAAAACCCTGAAGCAGCCGATGCCCTCTATAAAAAAGGGCAGGGGATCATTTTCTTTTGCGGCCATCAGTCCAACTGGGAAGTCCTCTTCCTCGACGGCACCCGCCGAATGAGAGGCGTCGCCATCGGCAAAGCGATCAAAAACAAAAGTCTCTACAACTGGATCCTAAAAATCCGCGAGCGGTGCGGCGGAAAAATCATCTCCCCTCACAATGCGGTGCGCGAAGGGCTCCGCGCTCTTCGCAAAGGCTCCTTCGTCGGCATTGTCGGAGACCAAGGGATGCCGAGCAGCGGCTACTCCTTCCCCTTCCTCGGAAGGCGCGCCTGGACATCGACCGCCCCCGCCCTCCTCGCCTACAAAACCAATAGTCCCCTCATCTTTGCCGCGACCCACCGCACTCAGAGCGGCTACCAGATCCGCTACGCCGACCCCATCTGGCCCGATTTGAGCAAACCCCTCGAAGAAGAGGTCGTCCGGATGATGGACCAGCTCCTGAGCCTCCTCCAAGCAAGTATTGCCAAACGGCCCGGCGAATGGCTCTGGCAACACAATCGGTGGAAACAGCAGACCCCGCAAAACCTCTACAAGCAGTTTCGCAAAGATTGCCTCTGCGTCATTCTCCCCTCCGAAGAGAGTGCTTTTCTCCATATCGCCGAGCACCTCCCCACCTTGAAACAAATTTACCCCTCCGACTTCCTCTTTTTATTCGTCCCTGCGCGATGGAAAGGAACCCCCCTCGTAGAGAGCGATGAGATTTTGTACTACGAGCGCATAGAGGAAACGTTGCTTCCCGATTACCGCTTCAAGTTGGTCTTTAACTTCACCGATTACAAACCCATTAAAGCCCACTACAAAAAATTGAGTACTTTTGAAGTGCTCACCCAAGAAGACTTGTATCAATTGGCCCGAAATTATTTAGGAAAAGAACACACCTTTTCTGACGTACTCAAACGGGCCCTGTGTAGACCTGGATCTCTATGGAGCCCCCGATGTCCGAACGATTTTACTTAAATGGAAACTGGAAAGAAGGCGACACCGCCCGCCTGGAAGGAACCGAACACCACCACATGATCCACGTGGTGAAAATCCGCGTCGGC
>CAYHED010000012.1:4121-17285 GCA_964355615.1 uncultured bacterium | reverse complement strand
TAACATTTTCACCCTACCCCTTTCCCAGAACACTTGCAAAGTCCCCGAAGGAAACATGATGATAAGAAGGATAACGCCTAATCTGCAAGATAAAAAAAGAATGTGCCACAGAAACAAAAAAGGCACTATTTAGCGCGTGCTAAAAGTGTCATTTTTCTATAGAAATCTCCGGGTGTTTGATTCGAACAAACGACCAATGGATTAACAGTCCACTGCTCTACCACTGAGCTAACCCGGAACAAAAGAAATCACCATTCTAGCAAATGGTGATTTTTTGAGGCAACAAAAATAAACGACCTGGTATGCTCCCATGCTGACATGGATCAACTCACCGGCTCTATCGAAGCGATTGTCTACACGCAGCCCGAAAATGGGTTCACCGTCGCGCGTCTCAAGGAAGTGAAGAAAAAAGAGTTGACGGTCATCGTGGGCTACATGCCGGCGATCCAGCCGGGTGAGGTGGTCACTTGCTCGGGGACCTGGAAAACGCACCCCTCCCACGGGCGGCAGTTCGATGTGCAGGAGTACAAGGTGGACGCTCCGGCTGATTTGGTGGGAATCCAAAAATATCTTGAATCGGGTCTCATCAAGGGGATCGGGCCTGTCCATGCAAAAAAGATCGTCGATCTATTCGCGATGAAGACGCTCCAGGTGATCGATCAGACCCCCCATCGCCTCTTAGAGATCCCGGGCATGGGGGAAAAGAAGGTAGAATCGGTCATCGAGTGCTGGAAGCAGCAGCGGACGATCCGGGATGTAATGCTGTTTCTTAGGTCTCATGGCTTAAGTCCTGGTTATGCGCAAAGAATTTTTAAGGCGTATGGGGATGAGAGTGTTGCCAAGGTCAAAGAAAACCCCTACAAGCTTGCGAGAGATGTGTTTGGGATCGGGTTCAAGTTGGCCGATACGGTGGCTTTAAAGATGGGCTTTGCGGTGCAGTCGCCTGAACGGCTGGCGGCGGGGATCGAGTTTGTCCTTTGGGAGCTCGCGGGCGATGGCAATACGTGCTATCCGGTGGGCGATTTTCTAGAAATTGCACAAAAAACGCTTGAGGTGGAGGGGGCTCTGGTTGAAAAAGAGCTGACGGCCTTGGCAGAGAAAAAAAACATCGTGTTGAAAGAGGGAATGATCTGGCTGGGGGTTTTTTACTCGTATGAGCAGGGTATCGCAAAGGACTTGCTGCGGCTGATTCAGGGGCTGCAGGCGATCCGGCCGATCGATGCGGTGAAGGCGGCGGAGTGGGCTCAGTCGCAGCTGTCGATCCAGTTTGCCGATCAACAGAGGATGGCTGTCATCCGGGCTCTTACCGATAAGGTCCACATCATCACGGGGGGGCCTGGAACGGGAAAGAGTACGATCACTAAGGCGATTTTGGCGGTGACTCAGAAGCTGACGAATAAAATTATGCTCGCAGCTCCTACAGGTCGGGCGGCTAAGCGGATGACGCAGATCACAGGGAAAAAGGCGTTGACGATCCACGCTCTTTTGGAGATGGATTTTGGCTCGGGGGGATTTAAAAAGGGCAGGGAAAATCCGCTCGATTGCGATCTTCTGATCGTCGATGAGGCAAGCATGATCGATACTTCCCTGCTCTTTTCTTTGCTGCGGGCGATTCCAACGGGGGCGAGGGTCCTTTTTGTGGGAGATATCGACCAGTTGCCGAGTGTGGGGGCTGGGACGGTGCTGAAAGATCTGATTGTATCTGATTTGATTGGGGTTACTCGATTAACGGAGATTTTCAGGCAGGCCAAGGGGTCCAAGATCGTCACCAATGCGCACCAGATCAACCAGGGGAATTTCCCCGATCTAGAGACTTCCGATCGGAGCGATTTCCACTTCATTGAGGCGGAGACTCCCGAAGCGATTCAGCAGATTATCTTAGAGCTCGTCTCTAAAGAAATTCCGGAGAGGCGCCAGTTCGATCGGCTCGATGATATTCAGGTCCTCTCCCCTATGAAGCGGGGGCCTATTGGATCGGAAGCGCTTAACGAAGCTCTGCAGGGGCTTCTCAATCCGAGCGACAGGCCTCTCCATCGCGCGGGACATCGGTTCCATGTCCGGGACAAGGTGATGCAGATCCGCAATAACTACGACAAGGGCGTTTCCAATGGGGATATCGGAAAGATTGTGGAGATCGATCAAGAAGAGCAGCTGATGTCGGTCTCGTTTGATGAGCAGATCGTCGAATATGAGTTCAATGAGTTAGATGAGCTCATGCTCGCCTACGCGACCTCTGTCCACAAATACCAAGGAAGTGAGTGCCCTTGCATCGTGATGCCCATCCACACATCCCATTTCAAGCTTCTGCACCGCAATTTGCTCTACACGGCGGTAACGAGGGGCAAGAGGCAGGTTTACTTAGTGGGGACGAAGAAAGCGATCGCGATCGCCGTCCACAACGACCAAGTACAAAAGCGGTTCACTGGGCTAGAAAAGGCGGCGAGGGAGCTGGCGTTGACCTACCGCTCTCCAAGCCACCATCAGCAATTAGGCTTATTTAGCTGACTTTACTGCCGGCGGGTAAGTGGTCGATGCGGGGCAGCTCAAGACCGGTCTCGTGGGAGGCTGCGAGGATCATCCCTTGGCTCTCGATGCCCATGATGGTCGCTGGGAGGAGGTTGGCTACCAAAATCACCTTGCGGCCAATGAGCGACTCCGGCTCGTAGGCGAGCGCAATCCCCGATACAACAGTCCGTTTTTCTGTGCCGAGGTCGAGGGTGAGTTTGAGGAGCTTTTTCGCCTTGGGGACTTTCTCAGCTTCGAGGACCACAGCGACCCGGAGGTCCACTTTTCCAAAGTCGGCAAAGGTGATTTGTGACGGTTGAGTGACAGGGGTAGCCATCTTTTTTCCTAATTTACTGATTTGTTCTTCAATTTCTGTATCTTCGATTTTTCGAAAGAGGAGTTGGGGTGGGGGCAACACTTTGCCTGGAGGGATCTCTTTTTTGCGGGCGGCGTCCCATTGCTCGGAGGCCAGCTGGGTGGTGAACCCGAGCATTTCCCAGATTTTTTGGGCTGTCTCAGGGATGATTGGGGATGCGAGGAGGGCGAGATTTTTAATGCACTCGATGCAGCAACTGATCGTTGTACTGGGATCGGCCCCTTTGCCCCAAGGTTTCTTGGCGTCAAAATAGCCGTTCCCGACTTGAGCAAGTTCCATCAGCATTTGGCTAGCTTTGCGGAGGTGGAATGTCTCAAATTGAGCAGCTCCTTCGGTCATCAGGAGGTCGATTTTTTGCAAGAATTGCTGGTCTACCTCTGTAAGGGGACCGGCAAAAGGAACGGTCCCTTTCATCAAGACGAGGACTCGATTGACAAAGTTCCCCAGTTTACCGAGGAGCTCTGCATTGCAGCGCATCTGGAAATCTTTCCAGGAAAATTCGGCGTCCGCAGTCTCGGGGGCGTTGGCGGCTAAGGCATAGCGGGCCTGATCGGGAGTATAGCGCTGGAAAAAATCGGCTAGGTCAATGGTCCAACCATCGGATTTTGAGAACTGTTTTCCTTCCAGGAGGAGGAACTCATTGGCCGGGATCTCATCGGGAAGCTTGTAGGGAAGGTCTTGGCCCATCAACATCGCGGGAAAAAAGACGGCGTGAAAGGGGATGTTGTCTTTGCCGATGAATTGGACGAGTTTGGTTTTGGGATCGAGCCAGTAGTCTTTCCACTTCTCACCACCCCACTCCTGAGTTGCGGAAATGTAGCCAATGGGAGCATCAAACCAGACGTAAAACACTTTGCCGGGATATCCGGGAACGGGAACTCCCCACTCGGAATCGCGAGTAATGGAGCGTGGTTTCAAATCATCGACATAGCTCTCTGCAAAGCGGACCACGTTCTCTTTCCACTGTTTCCCTTTAAGCCACTCTTGGAGCTGCTCTTTGAAGCGATCGAAGCGCAAGTAGAGGTGAAGGCTCGGTTTGAGCGTCAGAGGCGATCCGGTGAGCTTGGAGCGGGGATTTTTGAGGTCTGTGGCTTCGTAAGAAGCCGCGCACCGCTGGCACTCATCTCCCCTCGCCTCTTGGAATCCACATTTCGGACAGGTCCCTAGCACGTAACGGTCGGCTAAAAACCGTTTTTCTGCTTCGGAATAGAGGTGGTCTTCAGTTTTTTCCTCAATCAGCCCCTTTTTCTGGAGGGCGGCGAAGAAGGATTGGGTCATCTGGACGTGGCCAGGGCAGGTGGTTCTTCCGTAGTGGTCAAAAGAAAAATGGAGCCGATCAAAAAGGGCTTTATTGGTGGCGTGAAACTCATCTACGTGCTGTTTGGGGGACCGTTTGGCCAGATCGGCACTGAGCGTGATCGCAACGCCGTACTCATCCGAGCCGCAAATATAGAGCACCTGCCTTCCCATCAGCCGCTGGAAGCGGGCATAGCAATCCCCTGGAAGGTACGCCCCCGCGATGTGACCAAAATGGAGAGGACCATTTGCATAGGGAAGAGCAGAAGTAATTAGGACTTTTTGGGCCATAATTCTTCAGCTTTCTTTTCTACTTCAAATAATATCTCGCTCAAGGTCGATTGGGTTCCCCCTAAAATCAGGTTGCGACCAATATTGATCGAAAAATTGCAGAGATCGAAGTTATTTTTAAACTTCTTTCTCAAAGCCTCTGTCGTGAGAAACTCGTGTGTCATAGTGCCTTCCTTTCGTACCCAATAGGATCTCCTAAAAAGGACTTAATATCAATGTGTTTTATGTTCTTCGGCGATGAGAATGGAGCGAAGGACCTCGTAAGCGACCTTGAGATGGTCATTGATGATGTGGTAATGGTAGCGGCTCGCCAATGAAATCTCCTTTTGGGCCCAGGAGAGGCGTTGAGCCATCGCCTCTTCGGTCTCCGATTTCCGGCGGTGGAGGCGGCTTTTCAACTCTTCTAGGCTGGGAGGGCTGATAAAAATAAAGGTGGCCTCCATCTTCTCCATGAGCTGCAGGGCTCCTTGCGTGTCGATCACAAGGATAACGTGCTTGCCTCGCTCTTGCCGATCTACAACAAATTTTCTGGAGGTGCCGTAGAGGTGCCCAAATACTTCTGCGTATTCAAGAAACTCCCCTGCCTGAATCTTTTTTTCAAACTCAAGCCTACTGATGAAGAAGTAATCGCGCCCCTCCACTTCATTCGGTCTGGGGCTTCGAGTTGTGTGAGAGACGCTCTCCACGACGCAGGAAAACTCCTCTATGAGCATTCGGACAAGCGTCGTCTTCCCCGTTCCCGCTGGAGCGCTGACGACAAATGCAAGCCCTTTTTTCAGTCCGCCAAGTATTTGTGTCATTCGATATTCTGTATTTGTTCGCGCATTTTTTCTAGTTCACTTTTCATTTCCACGACCCGTGTCTCAGGACATTTTGAACCAATCGTATTGATTTCTCGGCCTATCTCTTGCACAAGGAAGTCCATTTTGCGGCCCACTGAGGCCTCTTTTGTCTGCAGCAGTCCTTTCAGTTGTGAGAAATGGGAGCGGAGCCGGGTGATCTCTTCTGCAATATCCACTCGCTCTGCAAAGAGGGCCACCTCTCGGATGAGCCGCTCGTCCAAAGTCGTGTCTGCAGGGAGCACTTCAGCCATCCGTTCGGTTAGTTTTTGTCTCATTTTAGCCACCACTCCTGGTGCCAGCTTGCTCACTTCCTCAAGCTCGTTTTCTAAAACTTGGAGCCTCTGGAGGAGGTCGCGGGAGAGCGCCTTTCCCTCTACTCGCCTCATCTCCCTTAAGGCCTTAAGGGCCTCTTCGACAGAGTGGCGTAAGGGGGAGAGCGCCTCATCAGCAGAACGGTTTTCCGCTTCGGGGAGCTGAGCAACTAAGAAAGGGAGATCTACGGAGCGGGTATCGAGACCGAGCTGAGATGCCAGGCGATCCCACCCTTTTTTGAGCCCTTGAAGGGTCTCTAAATCGGGCAAAAAGCTCTCTACCGCTTTTGCATTGGGGATGAGTGAAATGCGAACAGAGATAGAGCCGCGGGCTAGTGCCTCGCCGACCCACTTGCGCACTTCATGCTCAAAACGGCTCCATTCTCTGGGGAGGGCCACAGAAACTTCGAGGTATTTGCGATTGACAGATTGGATTTCTACGACGAGTTTTCCAAACGGGGTATCTGAGACAGCCCGCCCAAATCCAGTCATACTGGAGAGCATAAACAACCTTTTCGGTTTATACTATGTTAAGAACGGTTCCTTAGTCAAGGAATAAATGGGGGCAAAGGTGCGGCGGTGGATGGCGCAGGGGCCATGTTCGATGAGCGCGGCGAGGTGCGCTGCGGTGCCGTATCCTTTGTGCTTGGCAAAACCATATTGGGGATATTGCTGGTGATACTGTTCCATGAGCCGGTCTCGGGTCACTTTGGCTAAAACAGAAGCCGCTGCGATCGAGACTGAGCGGGCATCTCCTCCGATGAGCGTCTCCTGTGGGATAGAGGTGGCGATTCGTTGGTTGCCATCGATGAGAAGGTAGTCGGGTTGGACGGCGAGGGCTAGAACCGCCTGTTTCATGGCGAGCAGAGCCGCTTGTAGGATATTGATCTGGTCGATGGTCTCTACATCGACAATCCCAATGGCGTAATGGAGAAGGGGGGTGTTTGTTAGCTCGGTAAAGAGGCGGTCTCTTTGCTTGGCAGTCAGCTGTTTGCTGTCGTTAAGCCCTTCAAACGAGATCCCCTTTGGCAAAATGCAGGCAGCTGCGACGACAGGCCCTGCTAAAGGGCCTCTCCCCGCTTCATCGACACCAGCAACATGCGAAAGCCCTTTCCGATTCAAGGCTAATTCAGACCGGTTATTAACCACTGTGTCTGGGACTGCCAGAAACTGTGGGGGGAGGAGATAAGGGCAACCCGAGCTCAAGATCTTCGCCTTCTTCCACAATCTGGGGAGGAAGGGCGTGATTCTGCCGCCAGATTTCCCTGCACTTACTCAATACCACACAGCCTCCGACACCCCCCAACGCTGCGGAAAATACTCTATCGCGCTCACTTGCGTGAGGTTGGAATACATACCACGCCACGCTGGAAATACACATCAGAGCTCCGCCCACGATAGAAGTACAGTCCCCCACCCGGATTGTTATAAAACGACTGGGAGAAGGTACTCGAGGAGAGGCCCTGACAAGAAGCTCAAATGCAGGGGTGCTAACATGGGCCTCCGCAGACTCTATGCTGCCAAAGTGGTTCATTCTGCTGCGGGGGTTTCTGCTGGGGTCCCTGCACCGGCCACGTAGAGTTCGCGCACTTTTGCTGATTTACCACTGCGTCCGCGGAGGTAGCTCAACTTCGCTCTGCGCACTTTACCTGGGCGCATGACTTCGATATTCGAAATGCGGGGGCTATGGAGCAAGAAGACTCGTTCCATTTTAGAGCCGTAAGCACTGCGGTAGATGGCGAATGTCTCTGAGAGACCTGTTCCCCGTTTCGCAATGACAGTTCCTTCAAATGCTTGAAGGCGCTCTTTTTCTCCCTCGATCACACGCGTTTTGACGCGGATTGTATCGCCCACATTGAACGGAACGACATCTTTTTTCATGTATTCTGCTTCTACTTCTTCGATATATTTTGAGCGGCTCACAGCGCTTCTCCTTCTTGAATTAAATCGGGTCGCACCCGACGGGTTTTGTTCCAAGCTTCGCGTTTTTTCCACTCTGCTAATTTAGCGTGGTTCCCTTCGCGAAGCACCGCAGGGACTTCCATTCCCTCAAATACCTCTGGTCGAGTGTATTGAGGGGCATCAAACAATCCGTTCTGGAATGAATCATTCCAAACTGCATCGGGGTGGCCAACCACTCCCGGTATAAAACGGGCTACGGCATCGATCAAAACGATCGCCGCAACGCATCCATTGGTCAGCACATAATCGCCTATGCTGATCTCTTCATCCACTTCCGCAGTGATGATCCGTTCATCAATCCCCTCGTAATGTCCGCAGAGGAGAATCAAATGTTCCTGGAGGGCGAGCTCCTGGCATTTGGCCGCGGTCAGCGGCTTGCCCTGCGGCGAGAGGTAAATGGTACGCGAAGGGGGGCGCTTCACGCTCCGAATCGCTCCAACGGCCGGCCCTGGACAAAGCAACATGCCGGGACCTCCCCCAAAGGGGCGATCGTCGACTCGGCGGTGTTTATTCTCTGCAAAATCCCTGATGTCGGTATGGCGGATTGTTAATAAACCTGCCTCTTTGGCCCTCTTTAAGATACTCACATCAAAAGGACCCCGAAAATACTCAGGGAATAGAGAGAGAATGTCTACTTCCACCTTTACTCTTTCTCTTTCTTTTTCTTCTCTCGTCTCTTCGTGACTTTTGCGACCTTTTTCGCGACCAATTGCTTGACCACTTCAGGAGCAAAACGTTTCACCAGAGACTGAGCTCGGTCGCTGATCTGAGCGCCGTTGTCGAGCCAGAACTGGACGCGAGGAATATCGATGAAATAGTTCTCGTCAGTCTTTCCAAACGGATTGTACCAACCGACCATCTCGAGGTATTTTCCATCTCTTGGAGCGCGGGCTTCTGTCACCACCAGGCGAAATCTCTGCCGACTGTTGGCCCCTTGCTGTCTCATGCGAATCACTAATGCCATTTGTTACCTTCAAATTGTTTTTTTAGCCCTTTCATATCGGGCATATTCTTAAAAAGTTGTTTCATCCGTTGGAAATTTTTTGCCATCCGGTTTACATCATCTACTGACGTACCGCTTCCCTTAGCTACCCGTTTCCGTCGGTTATGGGAAAGTTCCTCTCTTTCTAAACGTTCTTTCGGCGTCATCGAAAGAATGATCGCCTCAATCTTCGAGAATTCCTTATCAGAAAACTCAAAATCTCCCAATGCTCCCATTCCGGGAAGCATCTTTAAAATCCCTTTCAGCGATCCCATCTTTTTGACCATTCCCATCTGTTTGAGGAAATCGTCATAAGTGAAGCTCGCCTTCCGCAGTTTCTTCTCGAGGTCAGCTTCTTGGGCCTCATCAAAATGCTCTTTCGCCTTCTTGACGAGATTGATCACATCGCCCATGCCGAGAATACGGTCGGCCATCGAGCGGGGATTAAAAATCTGAAAATCGGCGATTTTCTCGCCCACCCCTTCAAACTTCAGGGGCTTTTGGGTCACTTCTCGGATCGAAATCGCCGCACCGGCCCGAGCGTTCCCATCGAGCATCGTCAAAATCGTCCCCGAAATCTGCACCTTGAGGTCAAATTCGGCAGCTGTCCGCACTGCATCTTGGCCCGTCGTCGCATTGGCGACAAACAGCGTCTCTCGCGGCGCCAAGAGCTTCTTCATTAAGACGAGCTCCTGCATCAACTCTTCATCGATGTGGAGCCTTCCAGCCGTATCGACAATCAGGACATCAAACCCTTCCGCTTTGGCCTTGGCCATCGCTTCGGTCGCCACCCGGATCGGTTGGGTCTCCCCTTCCAAAGTAAATACGGGGACGCCGATCTCTTTTCCTAATTTCTTGAGCTGCTCTACTGCGGCCGGCCGTTGTAAATCACACGCCGCTAAGAGCACTCTTTTATGTTTTTCGGTCTTACCAATGTAGGCCGCGAGCTTTGCACAGGTCGTCGTTTTCCCAGAACCCTGCAATCCGCATAACATCACCACCGAGAGCTTCCCATTCAGATCGAGCGGCGTCTCGACCGTCCCCATCAGCTCAATCAACTCATCATGGACCAGCTTCGTAAATTGCTGGCCGGGGCTCACCGACTTGAGGACCGCGTCCCCCATCGCCTTTTCCTTCACCCGCTTGATGAAGTTCCCGACCACCGTGTAATTCACGTCGGCATCGAGAAGGGCGAGCCGGATCTGACGCACCGCATCAGAAATATTCTCCTCGGTGAGGACCTTCTTCCCCGCCAAGCCCGCAAAAAGAGTCTGAATTTTCTCGCCCAAGGCGCCGAACATAACTGTACTCAGTTTAAGGTAATAGGATACTTCAGAAAGTTATTGCTTTTCAAGGAAAAAGAACCGATCCCTCCCAGACCAGTCTTTTTGAAGGGTTTGCGACCCCCAATTAAAAATATTTTTTAACGCCTCTCCCTGATCAAAGCCTATCTCCAAACACACTTTAGCTTGGGCGGCGAGGAAGGGGGGGAGCTGGGCTGCGAGCCGCTCATAAAATTCGGTCCCCCTCTCCCCCCCTACCAAGGCCCCCACTGGCTCAAAATTGCGCACGGAGGGGTCGAGCTCGGCGTAGGCGCCCTGAGAGATGTAAGGGGGGTTGCAGACTACCCAGTCGGCCTGAAGCCCCTCAAAAGGGGCCAGGAGGTCTCCCTGAAGGAAGGTGACATCCACTTCATTGCGCTGAGCGTTTTCCCGAGCCAGTTCCAAAGCATCCGAGGAAATATCAGACAGGACGACATGGAGAGTGGGAAACTTTTTTTTCAGAGCAATCCCCAGGCAGCCCGAGCCACAGCAAATATCCCACAACGTCCCTTGAGGGGCCATTTTTGCCACGTAGTCTGCTAAAATCTCTGTTTCTTGGCGAGGGATCAATGCCCTCTTATCCACTTTGAGGCGGCAACCCAAAAATTCAACCTCTCCCATCACGTACTGCACCGGCTCACCGCGCACAGCCCGCTTCCAGAGGGTCCTCAGCTGTTCCAACTCCGATTCAATCAGAGGACGGTCGAATTGCATGTAGAGTTCGATCCGCTTGAGCCCCAGGACATGAGCCAAAAGGTCTTCGATCAAACGGCGCGGCTGCGTACATTTTACAAGTTCGCCGATCGTTTTCATGAGGAGAGTTTCTCTTGATGGAAGTGACTGACCAAAGGCAGTGTGAGATCATCGAGATCCCCTTCCATCACTCGATCGAGTTTGTACAAAGTGAGTTCAATCCGGTGATCGGTGACCCGGTTTTGAGGGAAATTGTAGGTGCGAATCCGCTCTGAGCGGTCTCCGGAACCCACTTGACTGGAGCGGATTGCAGATATTTCTGCATGGGCCTTTTGCCTTTGAGCCTCGACAATGCGAGTTTTGAGCAGGCGCATCGCCTTGTCTTTGTTTTTGTGCTGGCTCCGCTCTTCTTGGCAAGCCACGACAGTCCCCGTTGGCAAGTGGGTTAAGCGAACAGCAGAATCGGTTCGGTTGACGTGCTGTCCCCCAGCTCCTGAAGCGCGGTAAGTGTCGATCTGAAGATCCTTTTCGTTGATCTCAAACTCATCTTCCTCATCGGGCTCCAAAAGGACCGCCGCCGTGATCGCCGAAGTGTGGACCCTCCCTTGCGTCTCGGTCGCCGGAATTCTTTGCACCCGGTGAGTTCCCGCCTCATACTGCATCATCCGAAATACATTCGGCCCTGAAAGGGACATGATGTACTCTTTGTATCCACCGATCTCCGATTCTGCAGCTGACAGAACTTCGCACTTCCACCCTTTTTTACCCGCGTAGTACTGGTACATCCGGATACAATCGCCCACAAACAGAGCCGCTTCATCGCCCCCTGTCCCCGCGCGCAGTTCCAAAATGATAGGACGACTATCTCGAGGGTCGGGAGGAACGAGGAGATTTTCTAATTGGAGGGCGAGCTCAGGGGCACCCTTTTCTAAACGGGCGATATCCTCGCGGAGAAGCTGCAACATTTCAGCATCATTTTCAGCCGCATAGAGGGATTTATTTTCGATGAGTTGTTTTTCGGTAGACTCGAGCCGATCCCAGATCTCCTTTAACTGAGAGAGATGGGCATGCTCCTGCGCAAGCGCACGATAGCGCTTCTGATCAGCGAGAGTCGATGGGAGACCGAGCAGAGGTTCGATCTCCCGCAGTCGACTGAGCAGTCGCAGGACTTTGTCCTTCATTACTTCTTCTTCGAGGCTGCTTTAACTTTCGCTTTTTGCGCTTCTTCTTGCTTTACTTGCATCTCTTTGACTTCAGTATTTTTGCGCTGATATTTCTTCGTGAACTTATCGACGCGTCCCTCAGAGTCCATAAACTGAGTTGCTTTGGTGAAAAAGGGATGAGATGCAGAAGAAACTGGGACGCGGGAGAGAGGATATTCCTTCCCGTCGAGCTTTTCTTTTTCTTTCGGTTGGAGGGTGCTACCGATGAGGAACTTGGTTCCTGTTGAAGAATCGATAAAGAGCACTTCCTGATAGGGGGGGTGTATTTTCTCTTTCATGGAGATTTTTCCTTTATTATTTTCCCATTGAAGGTAGCGCGATTCGGAAAAAAACTCAAGATTTTTAATCGCCAACCTGCTAAAAAAGTTCTTATGTCAACCCAACCATCGTATGGAATCGGCCCCGTCCGCACCCCTCGCCTCCTCAAGTGTTTCCTTTTGACCCTCCTTGGGACAAGCATTGTTTTTTCCTTCTTCCCCATGATCCAAGGACTGCTCTCCCTTTCGCTGACGGGGATCTCCCACCTCTTTCTTTGGCAACCCCTCAGCTACTCTTTCATAGAGATTAGCCCCCTCGGGATCTCTTTTGCCTTCTTCTTGCAGCTGGCCTTCAACCTGTACCTCCTCTGGATTTTTGGGGCCATGCTCATGGAGCGCTCCCAGCACCTCTTCTTCGCCCTCTACTTTGGAGGCGGCGCCCTAGCAGGCCTTGCCGCCGTAGGGGTCATGTCCTTGATCGGCACCTCTTTTGCTTTGAGCGGAGCCACGATCCCCCTTTATGCCGTGATGGTTGCCTGGACACTGCTCTACCCCGAAGCGAGCTTTTTGCTGTTCCTCACCATTCCCGTAAGAGCGCTCTGGCTTATTTTAGGACTCATAGGAATCAACCTCTTCATCGATCTGGCGAATGCCAACTGGGTCACCTTTACCGCCGCCTTCTCAAGCTCTTTCTTCGGCTACCTCTTTGCCCTCGTAGCATGGAAAAAGAAAAGCGTCTTTACTTTTCTGCACCCCTTTGAAAACTGGCTCCTTCGGATGACAGCCCCCCGCCCCAGCCGCTCTACAGAGCCAAAAGTATACGACATCCATTCAGGGAAACCGCGCCTCAGCGACGAACAGTTCATGGATACAATGCTAGAAAAGATCTCCCACTCAGGGGAAAGCTCCCTCACACTGCAGGAAAAAGAGCGGATGCAGCAGATTTCAAGAAAGAAGCGCGGCTAACAGCGATAAAAAACCACCGATAGAAAAATTCACCACAGAGACACCGAGGAAGAAGAGAGGAAAGCACAGAGTGCGAGGGCTCTGCCCTCGCGCTCCCGACAAAGGACTGGCGTCCTCTGTACTCCTATAAAATGGGAT
>CAYHED010000012.1:0-4106 GCA_964355615.1 uncultured bacterium | reverse complement strand
GAAGAACTCCCCCCCCAGGGGGAGAGATTCTCCTCCTCTTAAGGGGCTTGGGCCCTTTTGCGATGCTCGAGGCAGCGCCTCGACTCTGTGCTTTTCTCTCTCCTCTCCTTTGCCTCTGTGGTTCATTTTTCCCCCTCCCTCCCCAGCGCTTGAACAACGAGCGCGCTCCTAGCCTCATATAAACCAGCCAAAACACCCTCCTCATACCGGAAGTAGGGATGGAGCTCAAGAGCAGGGAAATCGTTCGGTTGCAGCAAATCATCTTCAATGACCCCTGGCACAATCCGCTGAGCCGTAGCGAGCAGTTTTTTCTTTTGCTGCGCAATCCTCTCATCCAATAGGGCAAGCATCCTTTTTCCTCCGCTCTTGAAAGAACCGACGCATTAAATCGGCCGCTTCCTCCGCGCAAACACCCGAACGAATCTCAAGTGTATGCATCGGATGTTTCGTAGAAAACACGTCGATCCAACTCCCATTGGCCCCCAAACGGACGTCAGGAGCTGCCCAAACGAGCCGTTTGACCCGAGAGGCAAGAAGAGCCCCTGCGCACATGCAGCAAGGCTCCAACGTGCAATAAAGGGTCATATCGGCAAGGCGCCAATTGCCCACTACAGAAGCGGCTGCAGTAATGCAGAGCACCTCTGCATGGGCTGTCGCATCTTGAAGCAACTCCACCTGGTTGTGTCCCCGCGCAATGATCTGCCCCTCATGAACCAAAACAGCCCCCACAGGAACCTCTTCGCTCTCATAGGCCTTTTTCGCCTCTTTCAGAGCCTCTTGCATGAAGTAAAGATCTGGGTCTTTCATTTTTTCTGCAGCGCCCGAATCTGTTTTTTCAATGCCTCGACATCGGTCGTATACTTCTTCTGAACCCCACTCAAGCGACTCTCAAAACGGGCCACTTCTCTCTCCAGCTGTTCAATCTTAGCAACGTAGCCCTGTTCCTCTAATCGCTTTGCCGCTTCTACTTTCAGCTCTTCTTCTTCAGCTCTCGCTTTTTTCTCTAACTGCTCGAGAACGGTTTTCGGGAACACAACGCCATTGAGTACAGAAAAAAGATAGACCGACGCTAAATTGAACTTCCCTTCTACTCCACCCAGTACCCGGCCACTCTCCTCTTCGGTGAGCGACTTGATTTCAGAAAACTCCGGATTGATCTCAGAGAGCTTTTGAGCAAAATACTCATAAAGATCCCCATGCTTAAACACCCATCGGTTTACAACCCATTCGCCGAGATCGCTATTTCCGGAGACGAGCTCTTTTTCATACGCCGCATAAATCTCCTCACTCGTGAGTCGATTGATAGGGCGATTGCCGAAATAGGTGCGGTAGAACGGGGGGTTCGAGGACAGGTGTTCTGTCTTAATATCTTTCTTGATAGTGGCTAGGACCTGGGGGAGCCAGGACTGAATGGTTTGAAACATAGGTACTCCTTTTAGGAGACTGAATATAGCTCAGGAGCCTCTATAAAGCCAACCCCCCCCTTGCCGGTTTAATCGCCTTCCGCTATAATGCAGCCATAAAATGTGCTTAAACCATTGCAAACCGGAGAGCTTGCTCCATGTCGCTAGATAAAGGTACTAAGGAAGAGATCACTAAAAAATTTCAGTTACACGAGAAAGATACCGGCTCAGCCGACGTCCAGATCGCGATCTTAACTGAAAGAATTGCTGAACTCACAGAGCATTTAAAACTCGCTCCAAAAGATCATAGTTCTCGTTTAGCCCTACTGAAACTCGTTGGTCAACGACGGAAGTTGCTAGACTACCTCAACTCAACGGATACCAAACGATATCAAAATTTGATCGTCCGCCTCAACTTAAGAAAATAACATCTAGGGGGTTCTATTAAAAGCCCCCTCTTTTTCCCTTCCCACTCAAAAAAAGACTAGGAGAATCTATGCATTTTAAACGAGAAACGATCACCATCCAAGTTGGGGGGAAATCACTCACATTTGAAACAGGGAAAATCGCTCGCCAAGCCGGCGGCGCCGTCGTCGTCCAATCAGGCGAAACTGTCGTGTTCGCCTCCGCTTGCGCAGCTCCTACAGCCGCTGAGGGCATTGACTTCCTCCCCTTACGCGTCGATTACCAAGAAAAATTCTCCTCAAGGGGAGGAACCGCGAGCGGATTCATCAAACGAGAGCGCCCCAACGAACGAGACACCCTCAACGCACGGATCATCGACCGCCCCTTGCGCCCCATGTTTGAAGAAGGGTACTATAATGAAGTCCAAATCCTCTCCTACGTCTTCTCCTATGATGGAATCCACATTCCCGATGTGCTGGCCCTTTGCGCCGCCTCTGCCGCCCTCGTCATTTCTGAGATCCCCCTAATTAAGCCCGTCGGCGCTGTCCGCGTAGGAATGTTAGACGGCCAATTCGTCATCAACCCTTCTACTGAACAGATGAAGCTGTCCAAACTCGACCTCGTCTTAGCCGGAACAGAAGATGCGATCTTGATGATCGAAGGTTTTTGCGATTTCCTCACCGAAGAGCAAGTTCTCGAGGCAATCGAGACAGGACACAAAGAGATCAAAACGATTTGCCACGCGTTAGCTAAGTGGAGAGAGAAAATCGGCAAACCCAAACGTCTGGACTCCATCCGCAAAATCCCGCACGAGATCAATGAAGCTGTCAAAACAGCCACCTCCAAACACCTCGAAGTGGCACTCCGCATCTCGTCCAAGACAGAGCGCGAGACGGCTATTGCTAAGATCAAAGAAACTCTCGTCAAAGAACTCCTGCCAGAAGGGACAACCAATAACAAGGTCGATGTCCTCTTCTCTTTCAAAAACCTCCAGTCGACCCTCATGCGCCACATGGTGCTGAAGGAGAAAAAACGGATCGACGGACGGGGGCTAGATGAAATCCGCCCTATCGATATCGAACCCTCCCTCCTACCGCGCACTCACGGAAGCGCCCTGTTTACTCGCGGAGAGACCCAGGCCCTCGTCGTCTGCACACTCGGTGGAGAGACTACAGCTCAGCGCTATGAAGACCTCAACGGAGAGAGCACGCAACGTTTCTACCTCCAATACTTCTTCCCCCCCTTCTCTGTCGGTGAAGTGGGCCGCGTCGGCTCTCCCGGACGAAGAGAACTGGGTCACGGCAAGCTCGCCGAACGGGCCTTGAGCGCCATCCTGCCGCGCCAAGAAGAGTTCCCCTACGTCATCCGCCTTGAATCCAATATCACCGAATCGAACGGCTCCTCTTCGATGGCCTCCGTTTGCGGCGGCTGCCTCGCCCTCATGGATGCAGGGGTCCCGATCAAACGCCCCGTCTCCGGCATCGCCATGGGCCTCATCTTAGAGGGACACGAATATGTGATCCTCTCCGATATCTTAGGCGCAGAAGATGCTCTCGGCGATATGGACTTTAAAATCACAGGAGATGATCAAGGGATCACCGCCTTCCAAATGGACATCAAAGTGGAAGGGATCAATATCTCGATCATGAGAGCTGCCCTGGCACAAGCCAAAAAAGGACGCTCCCACATCCTCCACAAGATGACCCAAATCTGCCCTGAAGCGAAAAAAGAGATGTCTAACTACGCGCCTCGCATTGAGACGATCCAGATCAAGCCAAGCAAAATCGGCACAGTCATCGGGCCTGGCGGGAAACAAATCCGCGCAATCGTCGAAGAGACCGGCGTACAGATCGATATCAATGATAGCGGCGTCGTTAGCATCGCGTCTACTAGCCCCGAAGCAATGGCTCGCGCCAAAGCGATCATCCACGGCCTCACAGCTGAAGCGGAAATCGGCAAGATCTACACAGGACGCGTCGTCTCACGCAAAGAGTTTGGCTTCTTCGTCGAGATCTTCCCAGGAAAAGAGGGGCTTTGCCATATCTCTGAAATCTCCACCCAGAGAATCCAGAATATCAATGACGCCCCCTTCAAAGAGGGAGACTCCATCGAAGTGCAGGTCCTCGACATCAACGACCGCGGCCAAATCCGCTTGAGCCACCGCGCTGTTTTAGAACGAGCGGCTCATCGCTAGTAGAGGGGACGGAAAAAAAATGAACCACAGAGGCACAGAGAGGAGAGAGGTAGCACCGAGTCGAGGCTCTGCCTCGAGCACCGCAAAAGGGCTATGCCCTTTTG
>CAYHED010000011.1:0-17548 GCA_964355615.1 uncultured bacterium | reverse complement strand
GAGGTGGAGCTCATGAGGGAATACTTGCTCTGAAGAGGCAATCGAGTAAAGACGGGGCAGGAGAGGGAGGAGTCCATTACAGAGCTCTTGAGCAGAGAGTTTAGGGCGGTGGATTTCAAGGAAGTCGATGAGGTGGCGTGCCTCGCCACGAAAGAGCGAGGAGCTGACCCGGCTTAAATTGGCCTTATGGGTCAGATAGGCGCCCAAGGTAGTGGGGGTTTTCGAGCGGGGATCTAAAATAGGTTCGTCAGAAGAAAGGCCCAAACAGCCGAGAATGTCTGCAACCAGGGGCCCTTCATTGACGGGGATGACGCCAATGCTGTCCCCTACTCGCCAAGGGAGAGTCGAGTGCTTCACTTCCAAGGAGATGTGGTAGGTCTGTTTTGTAGAACCCGCCTTTGTGAGCAAGAACCGTTCGCGGATTTTGGCGAGATAGGGAGTGTGGCGAGTGTATTTTTCTGTAGACATAAGCGTTACTCAGCCGATACATTGAGCGTTAAAAAGGGACCTCTCATGCGACGACTCCTCTCTCTTCTCCTTTGCTGCTGCCTTTGGGGCTGCAATAAAGGAGACTCGATCAATGGCCGCGACTACGTGATCTCCTCGGTCGAGTCCAACGAACCGGAAGAACCTTAAGGGTTCTTTTTCTCCCATTCCTTCTTCAGGGCGTCCATTTTTTTATTGGACAGCCCGCCTAAACACTCAATGGCGCCCATGAGGCGCACACGTGTTCGGTCTTTGCCGAGCAGAGTCACTGAATCGAAGAGTGGGGGCCCCTGCAGTTTACCCATAATCGCCATGAAGAGGACCGGAATCATCACTTTTTTATAGTGGACGGCAAACTTTTCTGCGACCTGGTGAGAGGCTGTTGCAAGGCCTACGCCACTCCAATCTTCTTGCTCATCCAAGCTCCAAATAATGGCCTGAAAGAGAGAGGCGATGAGTTCTGGGGCTGTGTCTTTAGGGCACAATTGCTCAGGAGTGAGATGGAGATCGTTCACAAAGAAAAAATGGCACTGCTCCATAAAGTCGCCAAAAGTCTTGATCCGGGTGTGGATCAGGGGAACGAGCTTGCGCATAAAGACTTCATTGAAGCTCCACTCTTTGAGACGATCCCAGAGCTTGTCTTCAGGAATCGACTCAATGATTTTTTTCTGATTGAGCCAGTTGAGTTTTTGCATATCAAAGAAAGCACCCGAAATGCCAATCCGTTTCGGATCAAAGTCGCGCACGATCTCCTCTAAGGGATAAATTTCCCGGTCGTCGGGCATGCTGTATCCCATGAGGGTCAAGAAGTTGACCAACGCCTCAGGGAGATACCCACTATCTCGGAAATAGAAAATGGAGGTGGGGTTTTTTCTCTTAGAGAGTTTTTTGCCATCTTTGCCGAGTAGAAGCGGCATGTGCATAAAAACAGGAGGTTTCCAGCCAAAAGCCTCGTAGAGGCAGATGTGCTTTGGAGTCGAGCTCATCCACTCATCGCCCCGAATGACATGGGTAATCTCCATCAGCCGGTCATCGACCACGTTGGCCAGGTGGTAGGTCGGAAAGCCGTCCGATTTTAAGAGCACTTGGTCATCGATATCGGCCCAAGGAAATGTAATTCGCCCCTTGATCTGATCTTCGTAGACACACTCCCCAGTCAAAGGCACTTTGAGGCGAATGACGAAAGGCTGCCCGGCAGCTTCTCTCTGGCGCACTTCCTCAGGACTTAAGTTTCTATAGCGGCGGTCATAGCCAGCCCGCTTCCCTTGGCTTGCAGCCAGTTCGCGCATCTCGGTCAGCTCTTCGGGAGTAGCAAAACACTTATAGGCGTTGCCGCGATCGAGGAGGATTTGAGCGTGTTTCTGATAGAGCTCCGTCCTTTCCGACTGCCGGTAAGGGGCGTGCGGCCCTCCTACGTCGGGACCCTCATCCCAAGTAATATTGCACCAGTGCAAGGCCCGCATGATATTGGCCTCGTATTCGGGGCGACTGCGCGATTGGTCGGTATCTTCGATGCGCAAAATGAACTTCCCCTGAAAATGGCGAGCAAAAATCAGGTTGAACAACGCGATGTAGGCGGTCCCTACGTGGGGGTCGCCGGTCGGAGAGGGGGCAATACGAACACGAACAGTCATACAATGGGGTACTTTTTTTGGTCTCTATTGTCTCTACTCGAAGACTTTACTTCAATCTCTATCTTTATAGGGAGGGGGAAGAGTGAAACCTCTCTATTGGTCTTTCATCAGTTGGAGGAGGTCTTTCGCTGCATTGACCGCCTCAACCAATTGAAGGTCGCTCTGAGCAAAAAGCTCCACCGGCGGAGAGTCAAAATTTTTCTTCTCTATTTCGGTCAGGCAGTTTTGGTAGTGCTTATTGGTCCGGATCCGCTTTTCGGTATTGGCGCGGAGCTGTTCCAGATAGGGTTCATAGGTCGTCACCTTGGCCTGCAGATTGTATTTGTACATCGGCCCCAATTGAATCCGATAGGCAGGGGGGAGGTCAGATAAGTCGTCGTCAAAATGGGGGTCGATCGACTTATTTTCTAGGGGGAATTTTGCAAACCGCTCCCCTACTTCCATCCCTGTTAAAAGGCCGGGGATGACGATATCTGACTGCACTCCGCGGAGCTGCGGGCTCTTTCCCGACACAGTATAATAGAGGTTGCGGGTCACCTTATACTCCCCTTGCGGGTTGATCTTGGGATTGCTCACCGCATCGAGGGTCAAGGTCTGAAAAGAGCCCTTTCCAAAGGTGTTCTGGTCTCCCACTATGATGGCTCGGCCGTAGTCTTGGAGTCCCTGCGCCACAATTTCAGCTGCCGAAGCGGTTCCCTGGTTGACAAGGATTAAAAGAGGACCCTCCCAAACAGGCTTCCCCTCCACTTCGCGCAAATGTTGCACTCGGCCGCCTGCATCCTGAACAGAGACAACGATTCCCTTGTTCATGAAAAGACCCGAAACTGCCACTGCCTGTCCCATGAGGCCGCCTGCATTATTGCGCAGATCGAGCACGACCGCTTTGAGCCGGTCCTCTTTCTTGATCTCTTCCAGCGCCTTGCGCAGGTCGGACGCCGAAGAGTTTTTCGCATCAGAGTTTTTCGCATCCTGGTAGAACGTGTAGAGGCGAAGGGTCGCAATCACCCCATCGCCAAAAGGCTCAACGCTACTTTCTAAGCGCCCTTCTTCAAAAACAATCTCATTGCGGATAATTTCTACCTCTACTTTTTCCCCTTCGCGCAAAATCGTCAGCTCTACAGCAGTCCCTTTCTCCCCTCGGATCAGTTCTACCGCCTCTGTAATATCCATTCCAATGATCGACTCGTGGCCCACTGCAATGATCTTGTCATTGATCTTCATCTTGTTATTTTGACTCGCGGGGCTATTTTCAATGATCCGAGTGACAAGCAATCCATCCAAATCATCCCTCAGTTGCGCTCCAATACCAAAGAGCCGCTGCTGCACGAGGATCATAAACTGGTTGGCTTCCGTAGGGGTAAAATAGTGGGTATGGGGGTCTAGGGCACCCGAAAAGGCCTTCAGAACAGAGCTCAAAGTCACCTTGAAGCGCTCCTCAGGGCTCGCCCCCACCATCTCGGCCTCCCGATTCAGCCGACGCTTGAGCGACCTCTGTACAAAAAGGCTCTTCCCCTCATTCCCCAGCTTATCTGCCGCCCCTAACTGAAGCGCCTTGATCCTGAGCAGCCGCGTTTCTAACTCCTCTTTGCCAGAAGCCCAAGCCATATCCTTAAACTCTTCACTTTTAACGTCTTGTGGAAGCTCACTAGAAGCGATCTCCTCTTCGATTTGATTGCGCCGTTCGATGGCTCCGACAAAGATTGCATGAATTTCTTGAAAAAAGGTAAAATCTTGGGCTTTGAAGCACCTGAGCCCCTGCTGGAGGGTCTCTTCGCTCGGCTGGGCCCAGGACTGGATATCCGACTGGAGAAAGTAGGTCTTTGTAGGGTCCAGCTCTTCAAGGAAGTTGGTCAGGACCCTTTCCATGAGCTCGGGGGTCAGGGCCTTGTAGGTGACGTGAGCTTTGAGAATTTCGTCCGCTTTGGACTTTACATCCCGGGGGGATAACTGAGGAGGCTTGGCCTCCCCCATCAGGCTCAAAGCGAGCAGTAAACAAAAGAATCCTTTGCGGAGCATAGCCACCTCTAGGGCCCGAGTATAGATAAAACTCCACTTTGATGGCCAGTGGAATTTTTCATCCACAACTTACTAATTTTTAGTATGTTATGGAAAATTTAGAACACAACCGACTAAACTAGAGAAACCAAGAAAAATACCTATTGATTTCAATTCCTTAAAATGCAATAATAGTCTATTAAAAGAACGAAAACATAAATATAAAAAGAACAGTAGATAAAAAATAATTGGAGGAACCAATGACAACAGACACAACAAAAGTCGTTTCAATTACAGAAGCGGCCCGTATTAATAATGTAACCCGCCAAGCGATTTACGTCGCTATTAAGCAAAAAAAATTGAAGGCAACTAAAGATGCGACTCGCTGGACGATTCATTTAGATGACTTAGACGAGTATCGCAAAAACAAATATTCAAGAACGAAGTCGATGTTCGGCGGAGAGCTGTTATTTGATAACCACAAAGGATTTTACTCGGTAGGTCAAGCTGCGAAGATGTTGAATGTTCCTGCGCAGAAGATCTACTACGCAACACGAGTAGGTTTATTGAAGGCTTCTCGCAAAGGCGCCGCTTGGGTAATCCACACAGATGATCTGAAAGGATACCAAGACAATTACTTGAATCGCCGTCACCAAGTCGTTTAAGGGCTTGTTTGCGAGATCTGAAAGTCTTTGACTTGGAGCTGGATACTCGCTTTGTTTAAAAATAGGTTGATTTGAGGCGTAAACGCTATACTTAAGGGCAGATTTTTCCTCCGAATCTGCTCCTTCTGCTTTGCTAGACCAAAGCCGATGCCCTCTAGCATGCGATCTCCTTGCTCGAGGAAAAATTTCAGGTGGTATTTCCCAATCACCTTCGGGGGCCAGACTTGCGTTGCTTCGCAATAGAGCAACGGGGGCGAATTTTCATTTCCAAAAGGTTCTAATAGGTTCAATGACTCTAGAAAATCAAAGGTCAGCTCTGGAAAATGGATCTTTGCATCGAGATAGAGTTTTGTCACTACATCTTGTTCATTGAGAGCGCTTGCCGCAGCTTCAAACAAATTTTTCTTCAAAAGAGGGATATTTTCTTCAGCGATTAAAAGACCCGCTGCATAATCGTGACCGCCAAAATTGAGGAGAAGCTCCCTATTTTGTTTGAGGAACGGGAGGAGGGGAAATTCAGGGATAGTCCGCATAGAACCCTTTCCAATCCCCTGATCGACGGAGATGATGAGCGTCGGACGATTGTATTGTTTTGCAATGCGCGCACAAATGATTGCGATGATGCCCGGATGCCAATTTTCGGAAGAGAGGACAATCGCCTTTTCCTGCAAGATTTCGGGATGCTGCAAGATAGTTTCTTCCACTTCATCCGATGCAATCCGCTCAATCCGCTGCCTTTCGAGATTGTGTAAATCGAGCTCTTCTGCAAGCCGCTGCGCCTCTACAGCATCGCGAACCAATAAGAGCTCAACCCCTTTGAGAGGATCGGCCACACGCCCTAAGCTATTGAGCCGAGGAGCTAATTTAGACGCCACATCACTGGGAGAAAGTTCCCCCCCATGCATTTCGCTCACTTCGAAAAGTTTCGCCAATCCGACCCTCTTCGTTTTGCGCAGCTCCTTTAAACCATATCGGACCAAGATCCGATTTTCCCCCTTTAGAGCCCCCATATCAGCAATCGTCCCCAAAGCCACGAGATCGAGATAATCTTTTAGATCGATGTGTGCAGACGAAGGCGCCTCCTCTTCGATGAGCGCATTCGTCACTGCATGAGCCAGCTTAAACGCAACCCCCACTCCCGTCAGCTCCCGATTGGGGTAAGTGCTATTGATCAATTTGGGGTTCAGCGTGGCGATGCAGTGAGGCAGCCTCTCCGTCGGTTCATGATGATCTGTGACAATGACATCAATCCCTGCCCGCGCAACTTCTTCGATCTCTTGCGCCGCTGTAATGCCGCAATCGACCGTGATCAAGAGTTTGCATTGGTCTTTGAGCGCCCTTTGGAGAGCCGCTTCTAGCCAACTACGCATCATCGTAGTCCGTTTGGGGATCTCCACGATGACCCTTCCCCCCACAGCCCTCAAGAAATCGGTCAGTAGTGCCGCCGCTGTCATTCCATCGACATCATTATCTCCGTAAATCAGGATCAGCTCTTTCTTCTTCACCGCTCGGATCGCCCGTTCTACAGCCAAATCCATATCGGGAAAGAGATCGGGAGCATGTAGATGAGGCAATTTTGCGTAGAGAAACTCATGCACCTCTTCCAAGGTCTTATAGCCCCTTGAAATCAGAATCTGCGCGATCACCGGATGGATATTGAATTCGGTCGTAATCGCTTGCAAGAGTGCAGGGTCTTTGGGAGGATAGACCCAGATAGATTTAGCTGGCGCGGGCATAGCTGGAGTCTATAGGACAAAGAGATTCTCAGCAAGGGGGGGGGGCTGATGCCCCAGGTGCATAATAGTTGCTGGCAAATTGCCTGTCCTATAGCATCATTTCCTTAATGCAAAGGATGAGAGGTTTGGTTATGTCACGATTTTTGAAAAAGTTTCTGTGGTTATTTTGTAGCTGTTGTTTTTGTGCCTCTGCACGAGCCGACGATTTAGATCCTGAATCTAGTGCGTATCTATCGGATAAAAAATATGCAAAAAATATTGAAGTGCATGCCTATTTAGTTACAAAGGATCAGATTGCAATACTCTTTAGCGAAAAAGGCGGCGAAATTATTCAGAAGACGAATAAAGAACTTCATGGAAAAGAGATTTTTCTTTTGATTCGTTGCAAAAATTTTGGTGACTACAGATCTTTTGGCACTTTAAATTGCAAGACTTCAAAGAACGGGCATCCTATATCGATTGAAATAATGATGATGCCAGGATATATGAAATCTTTTCATGATTCTGTAATATACATAGGGACAGGCACCATTCCCAATGACAATAATACACCTGCGATGAGTTGCGAATGGAAGAGTTTGTACACGATGTAGAACTCAGTATAAAAATGAAAAAGTTTCTCTCTTCTTTTTTACTTCTGCTCTCTAGCTTCTGTTTTTCAGTCGAACGGCCAGAGAGATTATTGGCCTATGACGCCAATGGGAATGTGACTGGTTACACGATCCCTCATGCGGGGGAAATCGCATATTCATACGATCCGATTAACAGACTCACGGATATTCACTATCCAAGCGGAGAAACTGTTAAATATGTCTATGATTACAACAGCAATCTTACGAAAGTAGTCCAAGGGTCTGAAACCACCTCTTATTCCTACGATCGTCTTAATCGTTTGGTCAAAGCGCAGTTTCCCGGAGACGTTCTTGTTTCTTACGACTACGATCCAGCGAATAGGCTCGTCAAAATTACCTATCCTGACAAAGAAGTCGTTGGGTACTCATACGATCATCGAGGTCGATTAGTGAAGGTTCTTGACCCAGTCGGCAGCACCCAGTACGAGTACGATGATCAAACAAATCTCGTTGTAAAAGAACGATTACCGAATGGAATTGTCACAGAATACAGCTACGATGCTGTCCCTAGAATCACTGCGGTGTCTCATAAAAATTCAAATGGCGCTCTTATTGCAGAATACCAGTTTGTCTATGATAAGAATAATAACTGCAGGTCAGTTAGAGAAGTTACTCATTCTGAGACAAAAACTACGAGTTATTTATATGATAATCTAAATAGACTCACAGAAGTCGTTTGCTCTAATAAAGATTTTGAGAAGTACACTTACGATGGGGCTGGCAATCGTCTAACCAAGATTACGCGCGACGGAACTGTTGATTACGAATATGACAATTACAACCGATTGATACGAGCGGGTGAGGCGCGGTTGTATTATGATGCATCTGGAAACCTCATTAAGAAAACTTCTAACGGAAAAGAAATTTGCTTTGGATATGACGCGGCTGGACGACTTGTGTCGTCTGATAACGGCAAAGACCAAGTTATTTTTGTCTATGATGGAGAGGGTCGAAGAGTTTCTAAAAGCGTCAATGGAAAAAAGACCTCTTTTATTAATGACCCAGTTGCTCCTCTCAGCAGAGTCTTATTGGAAAAGGATGAGCACGGCCAAACCAAAAAACGTTATGTGTACGGATTTTCTCGACTTCTCGGACAAGGGACTGCTGGAGCCCAGTTCTTTCTGTATGATCAACCCGGAAAAAGCGTCTCGTTCTTGGTCGATAAAAATCAGCGGGTTTTGAAGACATATAGCTATAGTGCTTTCGGTCTTAGGAATGGAGAAAACCGCCTTGAAAATTCCTATGAATATGCGGGAGAAGAGTACGATGAAGAAACGGGACTTGTTTATCTCCGAAATCGCTACTACGATCCTGAGATTGGACGATTCATTTCCCCTGATTCGGTCGTAGGAAACTTAGGGGACCCACAAACTCTTAATCCTTATGCTTATGTCAGAAATAATCCTGTTAATTATATTGACCCCTCAGGGCTCTATGCTGTTAAGGTTCCTTTAACCTTTTACGGCAATTTTCCCAGTACTCGAACACCTGGTGGCAAATCTCGGCTGGGTCATGGCTGGGTCGGTGGGCTAGATATAGATGGCAACGAATTTAATCAAGGTGCTTGGCCTGGGAGTGATAATACAATACATGACAACGAAAATGAAATGTCTTTCTGTAAAGAAACTGTCAGCTTGACTGTATGGGTCCCTCCAGAACAGCAACAACTCGCAAGACAAGCGGGAAACTATGCGCATTGGACCCCCCGTGACAATTGCATTGACCATGTTGTAAAATCTTTGGACGCTGTTGGTTATCCCCACCCAAGCTTTAAACCCCTTTCGGTTGGCATTTCGTCGCCTGCAATTTTTTGTAACTGGATCATTGAAGAAAACAAGCACATTGATGCAAGATTTTTGCTCGGTGCTGATGATATAGTGCCTTACAAATTTACATCTCAACAACCCTCTGTCGGAGATTTATCCTATAGCTTTTTATCGCAACCCAATTATGGAGGGGTCTCTTTATCAAAAACTGCTGAATTGATGACTCATATTTCTGATATTGCTGGGGCAGTTTTTGATGAAAAGATGGGACAGATAATCCTGTACGGGTCAAGGGACCTCGCGCTCCCTGACATGCATTTGGATGATTTGGCGGTAGCGGTTCGCTCTGTGTATGGGTTGGGGGGTGGGTCAGGGCAAGATCCTGGCATTTCCTTAGATCTGGAGATCAAGCGCTCTAAAAAAGAACCCAGCAGAATGATCGTTACTTATTACGGGGAAACAAGGAATACCCATTTTGGCCAAGTCATGTTTGATGCCGATCGTCTTTTAAAAAATCTGATAATAGGAAAAGATAACCTCACTCAAAAAACAATTGGCGCGAATGTGGCAGGATACAAAAACCTTCTCGAATACTCTGTCCAAGGGTTGGGAAACGGTTTTCTTTCCTGTCGAATGTGGTTTGTCCCTGAAAAAATCAGCCTTGTACAATCTGCAGATGGCACATCGATGCTCTTTGACCAGGTGCGGATGCAGGTTTTGACCGAATCTAAATTTCACGGAAGCCCTGTTCAAGATCTTGCCGCAGAAAAATTTGCTACTCATTTTACTCAACATTACGAAGATTTCTCTTATCAATACCCCGTGCTTGATGAACTGAAAAGGCTGGGTAAGATTACAGCGGTTGTCAAATGGATCAAAGATCATGACTTACCTTTTGATCTCGCGTTTTTTAAAGATTATACCCCCCATTTTATGAACACCCCCTCCTTTACTAACGAGATTACTACAGGGGACATTATTCATGGCAAAGTAATCATTCTTAATGGAGGAGTTGTGTATCACCTTGATAACAAAAACTTTTTTACAACAACTGGTCGGCAAGCGGATGAAGTAAAAGAGAAAGTATTGCAAGCAAGATCAAGCGAAGAACAATTAATCTGGGGTTTTGGAAACGGTTACACAGCTGTGGCTTAGACCTTTGGCAAAACGCTGAAAGTGGGGGATGTGAGAAAAACATTTATCGATATGAGCTTTCCGGTTTTGGGGGAGATTCCTTTAGCCCTTGTCCGTACCTACGATTCTTTTAATGAACGATGCTCTGGATTGGGCCTGGGCTGGGATATTACTCCAGCAAAACTACGGTTCTCAAAAGAGAAAAGATGGTTCCATTTTTCAGATGCAACTGTGCTCAAGTGCTATCCAGAGATCTTTGTGATTGTGGAGGGGGTGGAATTCCTATACAGCATTCAGGGACTTGATGCTGAAAAGCGTCCTATATACCGTTCTGAGGGGAATCTTCCTTTTTTACTCGAAAAGGGCGATGGAGGATTTGCTTTTTATGGGGAACGGGAGCAGCTATTTTTTGATGATAAAGGGAACGTGATGAAGATCTCCGATCGAAATGGGATATCGATCGATTATGGATATGAAAATGGCAAGATAACCTCTATCTCCCACGTAGGAGGGAAAACAATTCGTCTCGAATACGAAGGCATTGCAATTGTTCGTGCGGTAGGCGGGGGCGGCAAAATCATCCACTATTCCTATACCCCCGAAGGCCAACTTCAATCAGTCCAAGACGGAGAGGGTCTTTTAATGAGTTATGCTTACGATAAAGATCTACGTCTAACTGCTATTTTTGATGCTAAAGGACATCCAGTTTTTGAAGCAAACTATGCTATCTACAACCGTGCCGAGGGGAAAGTGATTCATGGGACGAGATTCAGGCAAGAATTTAGCCTATCCGAAAGGAAAATTCGTATTGAGGGGTTTAATAATTCCTTCGTGGAGGAGCAGTTCGATGAAAGGTACCTCCCTCAAAGAATCGTAGATTCTCTGGGAAAAACATTAGAATTTAGCTACACAGGACCCTTCGGCCCTGAAAAGACTGTAGATCACAATGGGTTAGAGGTATGCTACGAATACAATTCCTTCGGCCATCCTATCAAGGTAACAGATGCCTATCGAGACAGTCGAAGCGCTGTATTTGACGCGCAAGGAAACCTTTCAGCAGAAACCGATGGGAGGGAGACAAAAACACTCTATTGTTACGATGAAGCAAGACGTCTTGTTAAAATGTTTAGCCCCTTTATTCTTCGCTCTGTGCACATAAAGAACGGCCTCACAGTTGTAGAGGGGGATGAGGACTTCGCTACGTCCTTTCATTATGATTCAGCGACGGGAAGACTTCTTGCGGTTGATCTACCGGGCGGAGAAAAGAAAAGCTTTCGATTGGATGAAAATGGACTCCCCATAGAAGTGTGCTACAGCAATGGTCTCATTTCGAAAAGATCTTACGACGATCGGTCTCGTCTTGTTAAAATTTCTGAGGCGGGACGAGAAATTACCTATATGTACAATGAACGAGATCAAGTCATTAGAGTGTCTGGTCCAGCAGGTTACATACAGCATAAGTACGATGAAGTTGGAAATCTAATCTTAACGACAGATAGCAATGGCAATGAGACTCATCTAGAATATGATGAGAATTACAGACTAATTCGAGTTATAGATGCTGAAGGCGGCGTAACACATTACAGGTATAATGATTTCCATTGTCTGACAAAAATGATTCTTCCTAACGGGTCATTAAGGGAAATTATTTACGATCCGTCAAACAGGCCAATGCAACAAGTTGTAGGGTTATGACCAGCCTGCAATGTAAAACAGCTTTACATCTTCCCTAAGAAGAGGCTTTTCAGGTATGGTGATGTTAGATCAACTTGAGGTTTATTTTTCATGGAAGTAGAACGCGAATCTATCTTTGTCTCTGCAATACGAAGCTTTGCTCGGATGTTTTTTGCAGTGTGTGGCCTGTTTTTAGCCTTCATTGTCGTATCCGTTGTTTACGGTAGCCTAGCTCCGTCTCCCCTCATTCCTGAAAAAACAGCCTTGGTCGTCACCTCTGATGCAGAAGGCGTGAGAGAAGTCGCTCCGATTTCTGCGCCCGCTATTTTACAGATCAATGTCAATGGAGTCATTGGAGATCACCGTTTTATCGATAGCTCTATGGTTAATGACATCCTCTTGGACTCTCGCACCGGCCTCCTAAAAAATAACCGTGTAAAAGGGATTTTGCTCCGACTCAACACTCCTGGCGGAGCCGCCACTGACGCAGACGACATTTACCGGATGTTGCTGGCCTACAAGGCCCGTTACAAAGTGCCCATTTTTGCTTATGTAGATGGAATGTGTGCTTCAGGGGGGATGTACATCGCTTCCGCGGCTGACCAAGTGTATGCAAGTCCGTCGAGCGCAATCGGCTCTGTCGGGGTCATTTTAGGCCCTATGTTCAACGTATCTGACGCATTGACCCAATGGGGCATTCAGGCGCGCACTCTCACTCAAGGGATCGACAAGGACATGTTGAACCCCACCCGTCCCTGGAAAGAGGGAGAAGATGCTTCACTCAAAGCAATGATGGCGGCCTTGTATGAGCGCTTTGTCGATATCGTAGCCGCAGCGCGGCCTCGTCTAGATAAAGAGAAGCTAGTCAATGAATATGGGGCTCAAATATTTGATGGAGTCAAGGCGCAAGAACTCGGCTATATCGATTACGCAAACAGCAACCGTTCTGATGCTTTAAAAGGGCTTCTCGCGGCGGCCCAAATCGATGAATCGCGCCCTTATCAGGTAGTCGAGCTCGAAATGAGAAAGAACTTGCTGTCAGAGTTCATGTCCAAGTCGCCTCTCCTCAGTGGCCAAGTGGTCCACTCATTGGATTTAGGGATGCCGCAAATCAGAGATCGATTTGCTTATCTCTATCAAGAACACTAAAATATGCAAACGATCTACATCCTCGACGCTGTGAACTTCCTCTTTCGCTCTTACTATGCGATTGGGCCGATGGTAAGCAGCGCGGGGCAATCGACGAGTGCCCTTTTCGGGTTCATTCGCTCCTGCATGAAACTCAAGAAAGATTTTGCACCGGATCATCTGGTGTGTGTATTTGACGGTCCTGATAATAAGAAGTCGCGTCAAAAGGTCTATGCTGAATACAAAATGCATCGGAAGGGAGCCCCTGAGGATCTCTTCCCTCAATTTGAGTGGGCGGCAGAATATTGCGATCTGGCCGGTATTTCAACCCTTTGTTTGGAGGGGGTTGAGGCAGATGACACGATGGCTGCGGTCGCCGTGTGGGCCAAGAAAACGGGAGCAAAAGTCTTCCTCTGCACCAGTGACAAGGACTTGATGCAACTCGTCGATGATGACATTAAAATCTTGCAGACGCACAAGGACAATCTGATCATCGATGCCAAAAAAGTGGAGGAGCTCTTTGGCGTGCGCCCAGATCAGATGCTCGATCTACTGGCCATCATGGGAGATAGCTCGGACAATATTCCCGGTCTGGAGGGGTTTGGCCCTAAGACGGCCTCCTCACTGCTGCAAGAGTTCGGTACGTTAGATGCGATTTTAGCTCACCCAGAAAAAGTGAAGGGGGAGAAAAAACAGGAGATTTTACGGACTCAAAAAGAGGTGGCGCTCATGAGCCGGGAGCTCGCTACGCTCGATGTGAATTTGGAGATTCCCCATGAAGAGAAATTCTATGCTTTGAGGGAGCCAAAACCTGAATTGGTCAACTTTTTTCACCGGATGCAGTTTTCGACGTTTTTAAAAGAGACTCACGCTCCTCAAAAAGAAAAAAGTGAAAAGAGAGGGGAATACCAGTTGGTTCAGGGGGAAGAAGCTCTAAAGAAGTTACTGAATCGACTGGAAAAGGAAAAAAGCATCGGGATCGATACGGAGACGACCGACGTGAATCCGATGCGGGCTGAGTTGGTGGGTATTGGGCTGGGGATTTCTACAGGAGAGTGTTGGTATGTGCCTGTGAGTGAGGGGATGCTTGAGGCTTTTAGGGAGTTTTTTAAGAAAAAACGGTGTTCCTTCTATGGGCACAATATTAAATACGACTGGCATGTGTTACAAAACTACGGGATGGAGCTGGCTCCCATTGACTTCGACACTCTCCTTGCTTCCTATTTATTAGATCCCCAAAATCGGAGACACAACCTCGATGAGCTGACTTTAGAGGAGTTCAAAAAGGTCAAAATCCCCATTGAGAGCTTGATTGGCAAGGGGAAAAACGAAATCTCCATGGCCGATGTGCCGGTAGGGCAGGTGAAGGAATACTGCTGCGAGGATGTCGATTATACGACTCGTTTAAAAGAGGTGTATGAAAAACGGCTCGTTGACAGGAAGCTAGATCGACTGCTGACTGAAATGGAGTTGCCCCTCCTCCCGATCTTGGCGCGGATGGAGCATACGGGCATTTACCTCGATACCGACGAGTTAAAGAAATTGGGTGCTGTTTTGGCACAGGCTCTTGCTAAGGCTAAGGGTAAAATTTTTGAGGAAGTCGGCGAGGAGTTCAACCTCAACTCTCCTAAACAGCTGAGCGAAGTGCTCTACCAAAAATTGGGTCTTACGGCGCCTGCTAAAAAGAAAACGGAGTTTGCTACGGGGGCCGATATCCTCGAGGAGCTCGCGGTGGAAAACCCGATTGCGCGCCATATCCTCGATTACCGGTCGCTAGAAAAGCTGCGTTCCACTTATGTCGAGTCGCTGCCCGAAGAGGTCGATCCTAAGACGGGGCGCATTCACTGCACCTTCAACCAATCGGTGGCTGCAACGGGGCGTCTTTCTTGTCAAAACCCAAACCTCCAAAATATCCCTGTCCGATCTCCAGAAGGGAACGCGATCCGCTCGTGCTTCAAGCCGGCTCAAAAGGGGTGGAGCTTCCTTGCCGGGGACTATTCTCAAATTGAACTCCGCTTGCTGGCCCACTTCAGCGAAGACCCAGAATTGGTCCACGCGTTCAAAACAGGGGTCGATATCCATGTCCATACGGCTTCTCTTGTGTGCGGCGTTGCCCCCGCTGAAGTCACCCCAGAAATGCGCCAGATGGCTAAAACAGTCAACTTTGGCATCATCTACGGTCAGGGGCCCTTTAGCCTCTCCAAACAGCTCCGCATCTCTCACAAAGAAGCGTCCAATTTTATAAAAACTTATTTTGAAAGATACCCCCGTGTCCTCGATTACCTCGAATTTTGCAAGGAGTCTGCGCGAAAAACGGGTCTCTCGCGGACCCTCACTGGACGCCTTAGGCCGATTCCTGAACTCAGCAATAAAAACCCCTCCGTAAGGGCGGCTGCAGAGAGGCTGGCCGTGAATACCCCCCTCCAAGGGACAGCTGCCGACTTGATTAAATTGGCCATGATCGAGATCGATGGGGCGATTCGGGAGAAAAAGCTCGAGGGAAAGATGCTCCTGCAGATTCATGATGAACTGGTCTTTGAGATTCCCGATGGAGAGGAGGAGGCATTCCAACGTCTTGTCAAAAATAAAATGGAACATGTGCTCAAGCTCAATGTGCCGATTGAGGTAAAGATCGCTGTTGGCAAAAATTGGGGAGAATGCTAGATTTGAAGAAAATTGCTATCACAGGTGGGGTAGCGAGTGGAAAAACCTCCGTTTGCCAGCTCTTTAAGGAGCTGGGGGCCTTTGTGGTCAGTGCGGATGCCATGGTCCACGAACTCTTAACGCCAGAAACCGATCTCGGCCAGCAAATCATCCGTTCCTTCGGCTCAGACCTTGTTAAAAATGGGAAGTTGGATCGCAGACTGCTTGCGGAGAGGGTATTCCATGATCCAGAGCGCCTTCGTCAGCTAGAGCAACTGATTCACCCAGTGGTTCTCCGTAGGATTGAGGAGCTCTATTTGGCGGTTAAGGGGCAGAAATACACCTCGTTCGTAGTGGAAATCCCCCTCTTGTTTGAAATTGGGGCTGCTTCCTTCTACGATATAACAGTAGCTGTGCTCAGCGATGAAGAGTCATCTCGGAGGCGCTTTGAGCAAGCAGGGTACAAATCAACAGAATATGATCTTAGACGTCTCAGGCAACTGTCTCCAGAAGAAAAAGCGAAACGAGCCGACTATATTATCCAAAACAAAGGTTCTCTGTCCGACTTACGCAAAGAGGTCTTATCTTTGAACCGCATCATCCATCTAACGGGAGCATAACTTTTCCATGAACCAAGACCAATTCACCGACGCAAAAAAACCAGACGCAGAGCCACAAGTCCCCTTCGAGGCCGTAGTTAAGGTATCCGATCTTCAGCGGATGAATATCGACCAACTGCAGCAATATGCCCGCAATATAGGTCTGAAACATGTGGGAGGTCTCCCCAAATCAGGCATCGTATTTGAGATTGTCAAGACGATCTCCGAAAAACCGAATGAAGTGCTCTACGGAGAGGGCGTTTTAGAGGTCCTGCCTGATGGGTTTGGGTTCCTCCGCTCCCCGAACTACAACTACCTCCCTTCCGCAGAAGATATTTACGTCTCTCCGATCCAAATTCGCCGTTTTGAACTGCGCAAAGGGGATACCCTCTATGGAACGATCCGCGCTCCCAAAGACAAAGAAAAATACTTTGCCATGGTCAAAGTCGAGCGGATCAACCATAAAAGTTTAGAAGAGGTACGCGATCGGGTCCTCTTTGAAAACCTCACTCCCCTCTATCCCAATAAGCGCCTTGTGATGGAGACCTCTCGAGAAAAGATCTCCATGCGCGTTCTCGATCTGGCCTCGCCGATTGGGAAAGGGCAACGGGGCCTGATTGTCGCTCCCCCGAAGTCGGGAAAAACGGTCCTGATGCAAAACATCGCCAATGCGATCGAGACCAATAACCCCGAAGTTCTCTTGATGGTCTTGCTGATCGACGAAAGACCGGAAGAGGTGACCGACATGGTCCGGACGGTTAAAGGGGAAGTGACCGCTTCCACCTTCGACGAGCCGCCTGAAAGACACGTCCAGATCGCCGAGATGGCGATTGAAAAAGCCCGCCGCATGGTCGAATGTGGCCACGATGTAGTGATCTTGCTCGACAACATCACCCGCTTGGCTCGTGCCTATAACACCGTTCAGCCGCACTCAGGAAAAATCCTCTCAGGAGGGGTCGATGCAAATGCCCTGCACAAGCCGAAGAGGTTCTTTGGAGCTGCTCGTAACGTGGAACAAGGGGGCTCTTTAACGATCATTGCGACTGCCTTGATCGATACCGGCTCTCGTATGGATGAGGTGATCTTCGAAGAGTTTAAGGGTACAGGCAACATGGAGCTCGTCTTGGATCGAAGACTAGCCGACCGGCGGATGTACCCAGCAATTGACCTGATCAAGAGCGGAACTCGTAAAGAGGAACTGCTCTATCACCCTGCGGAACTGGAAAAGATCTACCTTCTGCGCCAAGGACTTGCAGACTTGACCCCCGTCGACGCGATGAATTTGCTGTCTACCCGACTGAAGAAAACCGCCTCCAACGCCGAGTTCCTCCTCTCCATGAAAGAGTAAAAGAAAAAATAACCACAGAGACACGGAGAAGAGGGAGGGGGCACAGAGGCGAGGGAATCCCTCGCGCTCCCAGAAAAATAACAGGGTATGGTGAACTTTCGTGCCCCA
>CAYHED010000010.1:0-17788 GCA_964355615.1 uncultured bacterium | reverse complement strand
CAGGCGCTGCACTGGTAGGGGAGGTGGGTGAGGATCGTTTCAACGCCGTACTCATCTTTCAAGCGGTACTGCATCACTTCAAACTGCAGCTTGCCTACGGCTGCGAAAATGAGGTCCCCTTCTCTTTCGTACCCTTTGAGCAGTTGGATTGCTCCCTCATCTACTAGCTGTACGATCCCTTTGTCAAACGACTTTCGTTTACCAACGTCTTTGGGGTAGAGTCGCGCAAAGACTTCGGGCTGGAATTGGGGGAGGGGCTTGAACTCAAAGCCGCCTGTGATGGAAAGGGTGTCTCCAATGGCAAAGAGGGAGGGGTTGATGACTCCGATCACATCGCCGGGATAGGCGATGTCGAGAGTGGTTCTCTCTCCTGCGAGCATGCCGTGGGGGCGGGAAAGGCGGATTTCGCGGCCTAGGCGGTGGTGTTTCACGACGAGGTCTCGCTCAAACCTACCGGAACAGATCCGAATAAAGGCCATGTTGTCGCGGTGCCGCCGGTCCATGTTGGCTTGGAGTTTGAATACGTAGCCGCTAAAGGGGGTTGTGATGGGGTCGATCTCGACTTCTGTTCCGTCTCCTTTATTGGCGAGGCGGGCGTGGGGGCAGGGGGCTAAGTGGATAAATGCGTCAAAGAAGGGCTCTACGCCAAAATTGGTGAGGGCGGAGGCAAAGAAAACGGGGGTGACTTTGCCAGCCAAAAAATCCTCCATGGAGAATGCATTGCCGGCCATCTCGAGAAGGTCGAGTTCGTCTCGCCATTCTTGGGTCATTTTCGATCGATCTAATGGAACTTTGTCCATCTGCGCTTTTTGTGCGCCGCCATGCGATACTTTGGTGAAGAGTAAACACTCTTGGGTCGCGCGATCAAAAACGCCTTGAAATTCTCTGCCGGTCCCAATGGGCCAGTTCATCGCATAGGATTGGATTTGAAGGACGTTTTCCACTTCATTCATGAGCTCTAAAGGGTCGCGCCCGGGCATGTCCATCTTATTGATGAATGTCAAGACGGGGATTTTGCGAAAACGGCACACTTCAAAGAGTTTGAGAGTTTGCTTTTCGACCCCTTTGGAGGCGTCGAGCACCATGATGGCGCAGTCGGCGGCGGTGAGGGTGCGGTAGGTATCTTCAGAAAAATCTTCGTGACCTGGCGTGTCGAGTACGTTGATAATTGTGTCTTTATAGGTGAACTGCATGGCGGAAGAGGTGATCGAGATCCCCCGCTCTTGTTCCATTGCCATCCAGTCAGAGGCGGCCGCCTTGCGCCCTTTGCGCCCCTTCACCATTCCCGCTGTGATGATGGTCCCGGAATAGAGGAGAAGTTTTTCTGTAAGGGTTGTCTTCCCCGCATCGGGGTGACTGATGATCGCAAACGTGCGCCGTTTCGCGACAGCTTCCTGTAGCTCCTTATCCATTAGTGGGCCTCTTTCATAATTTCCACGTTCGTTCGGTCGGCTGCGGCTTTGCCAAATCGATCTTCTTCGTCGGGCATAGCGTTGCTATGCCCTCCTCATTCAGACCGCTGCGCTTCGATTTTGCTGTGCCTCGCTCGCCCGAACGAATGTGGAAATTATGAAAAAGGCCCATTAGTTAAGCCGCTTTTTGAGCGTTTGGATATTTTGCTCCTCAGCCAAGCGGGTCTCCGCCGGTAACGAGGGGCGGGTGATAGCGGTCTCTAGAGCTTGGAGGGCTTCTCTATTTTTTCCAAGGAAGGCACCGGTCTCTCCTGTATTGACGAGGAGTCCCCATTCATAAACCCAAGGCTCAGTAAAGAGAACGTCCGATGAGGGGAAGGGGATGGAGAGAGCGTAACTGGATAAAAGGTAGCTCATGAGGGGGTACCCGGCCCGCTTATAATGGTCGGCCAAGCGGTAGAGCGGCTCGGCGCGGGTGGGGCGAGCGTGGTAGGCCTTCCAGTAGGAATCGATAAATAGTTCTGAGAGGAGTCCGAGCTTTTCTTGAAGGTGGCCGCTGACGTAAAGGGAAATAAATACTTCTTCGTCAAATCCCCCCATCTTGGCCCGTTTCTGGTAGTTCTTCAGGGATTTGGCGTACTCCTGTGCGTTTAAGTAGCTTTGTGCGAGGTAAAATGTATAGCGGCTATTATTGGGATCTTTCTTCAGTGCCTCTTCCAAAACCGCCGCATCGTTGAGGTATTTCTTCGGGTCTTTTGCACGAGCCCCCTCGGCAGAGCGGGACACCACCTTGATTCCTTCTAGGAGGTAGGAGGGAGGATGGGATGGACATTCGAGGAGTTCGTGAAGGACCCCTTCCCATCTCCAGGGCAACCGGCTACTCACGAGGAGCGCTCGGGTATAATCAATGGAATTATCTATCTGCTCATGGACTTTCATGAGATAGCAATCTTGATCGAGCTTGGCATAAGCTTTAGGGTCGGAAATAACAAATTCCTCATCGGCGTCGATGAAGAGGAGGTAGTCCCCCTTCTCTTTTGCCAATTCCAGGGCCTGATTGCGGTTCACTTCAAAATTAACCCAGGGGCGCTCGTGCAGTTCTCCGGGGATCCCTTTCATCACCTCCCGAATGATCTCTTGCGTCCCATCTGTGGAGCCGGTATCGACGATGACCCAGTAGTCGATGAGGGGTTTTGCGGAGGTCAAAGACCGCCGGATCACTGCGCTCTCATTCTTGACGATCATGTTGAGACAGATCTTCTTTGAGGGGTCGGCCTGGAGGGAACAGATAAAGCAAAGGGAGAGAAAAATCCATCTCATAAGGGATGATTATACCACTGCGGGCTTTTCTGGGGGAGCCATTTTTTGGTAAACAAAGCTGCAAGTCCTCTCGATCCCGGTGAAGAGGAGGGCTCCTGCCATGCTGGCGACGCCTTGAAATGCTTGTGGGGAATAGATCTGGAAGCGGGGCATAAACACCGACAAGCCGGTTCTGCCGACAAAGTGTTTGAAAATGCCCATGGCAATTAGGTCGATCCGGTGCATGAGCTCGACTTCATAGGCCCAGCCCAGGCAGTAGTGTCCGAATACGGTGGCGAAAATGAGCCTTGGCGCCCAAGTTTTGATGGTTTGAAAATCTGGCATGGAAGGGATTATATGACAAGGAAGTTATTTTTTGAAAGGGTAAAAAAAAATTAACCACAGAGACACAGAGAGGAGGGAGGTAGCACAGAGGTAAAAAATCTCTTTTTTGCGAGAGCAAAAAAGAAAATTAATCCTCTGTGCTTTCCTCTCTCCTCTCTGTGTCTCTGTGGTTAATTTTTTTTACCTTAATGAGCAAGAGCCCAAAAAAGGGCAAAAACGACGGCTACCTTGGCGCCGATGACGACGATCACGCGGTGGAAGTGGCGCTCTAAGAACTGTTTCCCCTTCTCTCCCCAAAGGCACATGGCGCCGCCGATTAAAAAGAACCGGCACAGACGGGCGGCAAGGAAGTAGAGGACATAAGAGGAGAGTGAGAGGTCAAAAACTCCTGAGGTGATGCTGATCACTTTCATCGGCAGGGGAGCGAAAGCTCCGACGAAGACGGCGAGCTCCTCGTGATTTTGGAGGTGGGCGGAAATACTCGTGAAGAGGGAAACAGAGATCAGATGGGGAACGACATACCCTCCCACAAGATCCCAAAGGAAGAAACCGACGGCGTATCCCATAAGGCCGCTCAGTGTGGAGGCAACGGCTGCAATCGTCCCGTAGAGGAGGGTCTTGCGCCTATTTTGCAAACAAAAGAAAACGAGAATGGCATCGAGGGGGAGAAATAAAAAGAGCTCCAAAAAAAACAGAGCTCCAAGCCACAAATTGGCGTGGGGGGAGTTGGCCTTGGCGACTCCCCAATCATGCAATTTTTGAGTCATTCTTCTCATATCCGCTATTATACACCGGTATAGGTTAAAAAAATAGACCTAATAAGCCGTTTACTACCAATGATTAAAACGAATATTTGACGGGAGGCTTAAGTTTCTTGTACTTTGGGAAATATGAAACATATTTTTGTTGGGCAACCGAAAGGGTTGTATCGATTGTTTTTCACTGAGCTATGGGAGCGGTTTGGCTTTTACACGGTTCAGACCATCTTGGTTCTTTACATGAGTCAAGGATTGCACTACGGGGATGACAGGGCCTACCTTCTTTACGGGGCGTTCAGTTCCATGTTGTATTTGACGCCTGTACTGGGTGGGTATCTCGCTGATCGCTATCTGGGATTTCGGCGAACGATTATCTGGGGAGCCCTCCTTTTCATGGCGGGTTATGGGATTATGACAATTCCCGGCGAGAAGTTTCTGTTTTTGGGGATGGCCATTGTGATTGTGGGCAATGGGTTATTTAAGCCTAACGTCTCGAGCATCGTCGGAGATTTATACGCGCCGGGAGATCCGCGCCGCGATGGGGGATTTACTCTCTTTTACATGGGGATCAATATTGGGGGGCTCCTCCCTCCGCTCTTTGTAGGGGCGCTTGTAGCGGCCTATTCTTGGGGATCGGGATTCTTCCTGGCTGCGTTGGGAATGGTCGCTGCTCTGTGTATTTTTCTCCCCGCTAAGAAAACGTTGCAAGCAGCAGAAGCGGGGCAGATGCCGGCGCATAGCCCTCTTCACGGGGGACTTGCTTATAGAACCAAGTTTTATTCTCTGCTCAGCGCCGGGATCATCGCTTCTATCTTAGTTTTACAGCTCTTATTCATACATCCCGATAAGGCCAATATCATCCTCATCATCGCCTCTGTCCTCGTGATTGGGTATGTTTTGATCGCGATGTTTAAAGAGCCCTTAGCTCAGAGGCACAAACTGCTCGCCTGCCTGATTTTGATTGTGGTTTCGGTGGGATTTTGGGCGATCTATGTACAGACATTCACCTCGATGATGCTCTTTGCGAGCCGCAACATGTCGAAGGAGTTTTTAGGGTTCACCATCAATGCCGAATTTACTCAGTTTTTCAATCCCTTCTTCATCATTTTGCTGAGCCCTCTTTTAAGTAATTTGTGGGTAAAGCTCGAAGAGAAAGGGCGCAATCCCAATATACCGATCAAGTTCAGCATTGCGATTCTCTTCATGGGGTGCGGCTACCTCCTTCTCGGCGCAGGAACTCGCTGGTTTAGCACGGATGGGATCACCTCTCCTTGGTGGTTGGTGGCAACTTACTTAAGCCAGACTTTAGGAGAGTTATTCATTTCTCCGATTGGACTCTCCATGGTCACCCGTTTGGCTCCGCGCCATTTGACGGGACTCATGATGGGGGTTTGGTTCTTAATGTCTGCGGCGGCCTTTGCCATTGGAGGCAGTTTGGCGACCATTGCCGATGTACCCAAAGGGACCCCTAGCCTTGTCTCCTTGCCGATTTACACCCATGCGTTCTTTATCTATGGCGGATTGTCGCTTGTTTTAGCTGTGGTCAGCTTTATGTTGGCCCCTTACTTGCAGCGACTGATTCAGCCTAGAGAGTCTGCATGAAGTTTCAGACACGTCTCTACTTGGTCTTCGTTCTGCTCATCTTTTGTACGACGTGTCTGGGTTTGGGGCTCGTCTATGTTGTGGCGCGCCGCAGCTTGCTCGAAGAGATGCGGAGCAAAGTGCTCACGATGGCGGTCACGGCGGCCAGACAAATGGACGCAGAGGCGCTCGCTCAGGTGCAGTCTACAGGCGATACGCATTCTCCGCAGTTTCAAAAGCTCGTCTCAAAGATGTTGCAAGTGCGAGATGCCAACCAACGGGACGATGTCTATACCCTCTACATCTATACGATGCGTCCGACCAGTCAAGGGAGGGAGATGGAAGTCGTCGTCGACCCCATCCAAAACAAGACGTTTACCGAATTTCCCGAACAGCTCTACCCGAAGGGGACGAAAAGTGGGATCCTCCAGCACTTGAATGAGCCTTGGTCCCCCTCTCATTGGGTGAACGAACCGTGGGGCCACTTCATTGCAGGGTATGCGCCCGTTTACGACGCCCAAGGGAAGTATGTGGGAACCATTGGAGTCAACTTGTCTGCGCAGTCAGTTTTGCGCGATCTCAGCCAGCTCAAAGTCTCGGTTGCAGCCACGATGGCGCTCACCCTCATCGCCGGGCTGATTGCAGCGGTCTTTTTATCCCATTTTGCCACCCACGCGCTCAGTCAAATTTCTTCCTGTGTGCAGCACATTGGCGAAGGGGATTTGAAAGCGCGAGTCCGCGTAGAGTCCGAAGATGAGTTTGGTCACCTCGCCCTTGCGATCAATCAGATGGCCAAAGGGCTGGAAGAACACGAACGGCTTAAATTGGGATTCATTCGCTACGTCTCCAAGCCCATTATGGAAAAAATCCTCTCTTCCGACATCAATTTTAAGGGAGAGCGGCGCCGCATCACAGTCCTCTTTTCCGATATCCGCGAATTCACCTCCTTTTCTGAGAGAATCGATCCCGAAGAGGTAGTTTCTGTATTGAACGAGTATTTAGAAGAGATGTTCAAGGTGATTTTTGCCCACAATGGCACCCTTGATAAGATCATTGGCGATGGGCTGATGGTCGAATTTGGAGCGCCGCTCGACGACCCCTTCCAGGAAAAAAATGCCATCCTCACCGCCATTGAGATGCAAAAGGCGCTAAGCAGCCTCTGCGATCGGTGGCAAGCGAAAGGGCGTCCCCGCCTTAAAATGGGGATCGGCATCCACTCCGGATTGGCCGTCGTTGGCAACGTAGGAACCGACCAGCGGATGGACTATACGGCCATCGGAGACACGGTCAATGTGGCGGCTCGCCTAGAAGCTGCGACCAAAGAGAAAAATGTCTCCATTCTAGTCAGTGCTGCCACGGTCGAGCAGGTGGCCGGTCTCTTTGACTTCAAAAGGATCGGACCGATGCAGCTTCCCGGAAGAGGTACACCCATCGAAGTCTTTTCTCTTGAATAGACCTCTTGCGTAATAGCAATTCCCGCCCAAAATAAGAAAATTACCACCGAGCTTGACAGAGCACTAGTGAGTGGCGCGATGCCGAAGTACTTGGTCGGACTCCCCGAGTTCAAAAGGATCGAGCAACTTCCCGGAAGGGGAACTCATGCCGAAGTCTTTTTCTTCGAATGAAGAACTGTCCTTTTTGGATTGAAGAACACGCATCTCAAAAAACTCAAGAGCTTGCCCGGCTGTTATGCGTTTGTGAGCCCTTCTCCTCAGCATGGAATAGATCAGAAAAGCGATTGGCTCTTGTGAGTCTTCGTCGGGGTGCCAGGGGGTTTTGCAAATTGCGGGCCCGACTTTTGAATCAGGGAGATCCATCCAGGGGGCTAGTCCTTGTCGCCTACCATACTGTATCGAGGCGATGATATGACCCAATCCCCAGATATCAGAAGCGGGAACGTGGACGTCGGAAAAATCTGACTGAGGGTCTCTCATCCATTTTATCATAAATTCGGGGGGGCTCATGCGTAGGGTTCCTGGATTGCTTTCCGCCCTCCCGGCATAATCTCTCAGTCTTCGGTAACAATCGAAGTCAAAAATAGAGGCCCTTTTTCCGTCTGAAGATACCAAAATATTTTCCCACTTGAGGTCTCCGTGGATCCCTTTCTTGTGAATCGCTGCCATTTGTTGGAGCAGTTGATGGATGAAGAGATTTTTCTGTTCTTGCGAAGGGGGAATTCTTCTCTCGACCCAATGCAGGAGATCTTCTTTCCATTTCTCACGGATCGTGACCCATTTAGTGACCTCGCCATTGAAATAAATCCCGTGGAAATATTCTTTGACCATCCAAGGCGCACCGGCCAAATCAGCTCGTGCACTCTCCTCTGAATGTCGGCGTTTTGCAGTATCTTCGACCTCAACTGCTACCGACCTTGCGACGACCTGTTTTCGGAGGACATCGAACGCCTTCTTGACTTTTTTAAGGGCTGGGGCCCCATTATCAAAAGTAGAATTCTTGAGGCACAAGAAAAGCTCCCCTTTGGCTGAAATCTCCGCCATCATAGGGGCATCATCTCTCTTGCGAGAGAGATGGATGGATCGCTCCTCCTCCATAGCCATAACAGCATGCCGCGCAAAGAAAAGGGCCGCTGTATCCGCCGAGGGCAAAGAAGCCTGACTGATTCCCGGCAAAAATAGATCATACCTCTCTTTAACGGCTTCATGAACCCATACGCTTTCACGGTCTACCTCTAGAGAGACAAAAGTCCCCTTGAGCCTTTCACAAAGCGAAGGGTCCGTCCGGAAGGGATCAGTTCTTGGAATGGGTAGGCAGCAGTTCATAGGGCCATCCATTATAGATGGGATGCCCTTAAAAAATCTAGAACAAATCGAATTTTGAAAAAATGGCTTGGAGTAAGAGATTCGTTGATTTATATTGGTTCATGAGCGAGACCTAACTCAAAGAGCAGCAGGAGAAAAATAGGTGGCAACTTGTCTTGAAATTTGCGCAGGTGCGGGGGGCCAGGCTATCGGCCTAGAAGCTGCTGGATTTGAGTCTTTAGCGCTTGTCGAGATCGACGCAAAAGCTTGCGCAACACTACGGCTTAACCGCCCTCATTGGAATGTGATTGAAGGGGACGTAAAGAGCTTCTCAGGGAAGTCCTATAGAGGCGTTGACCTTTTGGCAGGTGGGGTGCCGTGCCCCCCATTTTCAGTCGCAGGAAAACAGCTTGGGTCTGAAGATGAGCGGGATCTGTTTCCTGAGGCGTTGCGCTTAGTGGATGAAATCCGTCCGAATGCCGTGATGTTAGAGAATGTTCGGGGTTTTCTAGATCCTCTTTTTAAGGATTACCGGGACAAGTTAAAACTCCAGTTTACTAAAATGGGATACACAGTTGATTGGCGTCTGTTAAATGCATCCAATTTTGGTGTGCCTCAATTGCGCCCCAGAGTAGTTATTGTGGCTATTAAGAACGTATTTGCACATGGTTTTTCTTGGCCCACTGCTTATGAGCAAAAACCTGCGACTGTTGGAGAAGTATTATATAGCTTCATGGCCTCAAAAGAATGGCAGGGGGCAGGAGAATGGCGAATCCAAGCCAATGAGATCGCTCCGACGATTGTCGGCGGTTCCAAAAAACATGGTGGACCAGACCTTGGACCCACTCGATCTAAACGTGCTTGGGCCGCATTAGGGGTGGATGGATTAGGGATTGCGGATGAAGCGCCAGAACGTGATTTTACTGGCATGCCGCGACTGACTGTGCCCATGGTTGCCCGTCTGCAAGGATTCCCAGAAGGTTGGCAATTTGCAGGAAAGAAAACCTCCGCGTACCGACAAGTAGGGAATGCTTTCCCCCCTCCGGTGGCTTGTGCAGCCGCTAGTCAAATCATGATGGCACTGAAGATGATGAAAGAGGCTATATGATAAAAACCAAAAAAAGCGCACTGGATAAATTACTGGCCTATTTTCTGGCCAATACAGGGAAAAAGATAGGTTCAGACGAATTGCGAAAAGCTGCTGGTAATATTAGCGAATGGGCAAGGCGAGTAAGGGAACTTCGTGACGAAGAGGGATACCAGATCTTAACTCACAATGACAGGAATGATCTCAAGCCAGGAGAGTACCTTCTTGAAAGTCCTAAGCCAGTGCCAGCGTTTAGTAGGGAGGTCTCCAAAGAAACTCGAGCGTTCGTCTTAGATAGGAATGGTTTCACATGCCAAATGTGTGGAGCTGTTGCTGGGGAGCCCCACCCATATAATTCTTCTCGTAAAACCCGTTTACACATAGGACATATCGTCGATAAGAGCAAAGGGGGAACTGATGACCTGTCTAATCTCCGAGCGATTTGTTCAGTATGCAATGAGGGGGCGCAAAATATTACTTTAGTTCGTCCCGATTTAAAACACTTACTAATCCAGGTACGGCGCGCTGCATTGAAAGATCAATTGGAAGTTTTGTACTGGCTGCTCCGCAAATTCCCCAAAGAAGCAGGAAAGGAACGTAACAGTTCAGATTCGTCTCCTTAAGCAAGGTCAATGATGGGCTGTCCCTCAACATCAACGCCGCTATAATATTCAATCATCGTAGAAAGGTCGATTTCTGCTGCTCCACGTTCGCCGGGCCTGAGGCCCTTTCTGGCTTGGATCCAAGGCTCTTCCATATGAGTCAGGTCACTCAACCATTGGGCCGTTTTATCTCCATAGGCTTGGAGCACATGCTCAATTGTGTCCTTTTGATTGGGAGACAGGTGGTCTGGACGGCCTTTGGCCATGGCTTTTACATAAAAGAGCCCCTTATGCTGGGTGTAGAGCTCCTTCACCACTGGGCCATTTGCCCATGCAAGAATTTTTTCTTTGAATAGAGGCTTTTCGTCCCAAACAAGCGACCATGCTTGGCAATAATAGACGAGCTTCTGCAACTTCCACGCGGTGAGAGGCTCTTTTTTGGGCTGTTTCCCTAAGATGAATGCGGCCACATCCAACACTGAAACGGGCTTTGCTGTATTCACGCGAACTTTCCTTTTCTGGGACACAGTCTACCTCATCGAGTCAATAAAAATCTAGAACAATTTGGGGAGCCGGATGGGAGCGCCCCCCTTGATGGCGTTGATGGTGTCGAGGACCTGGTTGAGATCCAGTTTCTGGAAGAGCTCTTTTAGCACGAGTTGGAAAATCGCCTTCTCGATCTGATCGAGAGGCAGCCCTGTTTCGCTGCTGATGTTGTGGAACTCCATGTGGGCAATGGTCGGATACCGCTTGGTAGAGCCGTCTGCCTGAGTCACCTGCACAGTGAGGTTGCTCAGCACAAGGGTCTTGATCAAATACCCCCTCTGCGAGCCTTTGGATTCTTTAGCCTCTTTGCTGAGCATCCGGGACCAGTTATTGTCCTTCCCATCTCGGTTGTAAAACTCCACCCCTACAAAAATCGTATCGAGATCGATCTCATCAATCACGAGGGGATCTCCCCTGAGTTGTCCCCACGTAGAATCAATCGTCACATCGCGCGCGGTAAAAGAGGTTTTGGTGCGCGATCCGGGAGGGTTCCCGATCCACAGCTCTCGCAGAGAGGCCCTGGTAGAAGAGAGGTCAAACGAGCCTACCTCCGCCGGGACGTGGAGCTGTTTGCCGATGAAGTGGGCAGCGATCTGAGTTTTCATGCTCCAGCCAACAACGGCGGCCGCAACCGCGAGGACCAGGCAGAAAGCGATGAGAGCTAAGACCTTCTTCATAGAATTACTAATATCTTGTTTGCTAAAAAAGGGCAACCCCTTTACTAGAGAGGTATGAAGAGGAAATACAGACTAGCTGTCGGCATCACTATAGCGATCCTCCTTTTTCTCTGGCTGATCAAGGCGCCCCTCTTTGCCACCTACTTCTCTCACAAGGTCAACCTCCCCCTCTTCTTTGATCGGATCAGCTTGGGGCTCAGTGAGACAGACATTCATAAGCTCAAAGTAGCCAATCCGTGGCGCTTTAAGTCGCGCACCGCTCTCCGAGCCAAGACGACAAAAATCCACTACGACACCCCGAACTTGCGCACCGACCCCGTAATCTTTGATTCCATTGAACTCGATAAGGTCTTTATCGAGGTGGACTTCCTCAACCCTTCCAGCAACCAGAACAACTGGTCTCTCATAGGGAAAAGGATTTTAAAGGGGGTCAACTACAAGTCGAAAGGGGTGCAGATTCGACGCGTGGTCTTAAATGACGTGACCGTCATCATCAAGGGCAAACCCGACATAGACGGGGAGCGGCATATTCCCCGCATTGAACTGAGCAACATCGATAGCGGGCACGGCTTTCCCACGCAGAGCTTAATCGAGCAAATTTTCCAAGAGAGCGGCCTCGAAGAGTTCATCCAAGCGATCTTCTATCCCGAAGAAAAGCTCCTCGAAATCCCCTTCCGCCTCTTCTTCGGCCCTAAGTAGATGTTATTATAATTGTATATAAAAGCCATTTTACTTTACTAATTACAATTAATGCTGAATAATATCTGTTAACTAACGGATGTGAATTAAATGGGCTTTAATGTACGTCAAATAAATAAATCTGTAACCCCTTCTGTATGGAAATATTTGAGTGAGGAGGAGAGGGTCAATTTGGAGGGCCACCTCCTTCAAAAAAAGCACCAACCACAACTCATCGGTCATCTCTACCAGACGATGCTCACCTCTGTCAGCGACCCCTCCCTTTCCGTGGCTAAAGAGGAGAGTGCTATCGTAGAGGGGATTCATGAGGAGATGGTGAAGGGGAGCAAGTACGCCAATTTAGCACAGATTGAAAAATTCTTTACTGCTAGAGGGTTGAATGAGCCGAACATCCCCAGCGCCCTAAAAATCCCTTCTGACCACATCGAAACATTTCTTAAATCTCACGCTCCTAAAACTTTTGAATTGTGGAAGCAGCTAGAAAAAGTTCCCTTTGAATCCGAACAGGCAACAAAGATTTTAGAACAGATCGACAAAGAGTTGGAAGGTGCTTTTAGCAAAGCTGCGACGGATCAGGAAGCTTTTGAGATGCTGATCCCATCCAAATTACAAAAGAGTATTAATGCTTTGAGCCACGATTCCCTGATGGTGCGCAGTGCGGGTGCCGAAGACTCGGCCACCTCTCCCAATGCGGGGGGCAATATCAGCAAGGCCTATGTCCCTTGCCAAAAGGGAGCAGTGTGCCAAGCGATCGGAGAGGTCGTCCGCTCCTACTTTGGAAGACAGTCGCTCCAAAATCGGATCAATGCTACAGCTAACCCCTTCCAAGAAAAAATCTCTTTTGAAGTGATGGTACAAAAACTGATTGGGGAAACAGTCGGTGGAGAGACGGATCCACAATTGATTCCCACATCCTTTGTCCTTTTTACCAACGAGCCGGTGTATATTCAGGGAGAAAAATTCAGAGTGATGTGCCTCAACGCCACTTATGGGCATGGAGAAGCCGTCGTCAGTAGCCAAGGCATTGAAACCGACACCTTTTATCTACTCCGTTCAGAAGCACACCCAGATAAGCTCTATATCCTCTCCTCTACGCCCCCAAAAAAGAACAGACTCGGCCCCGTAAAAGGCGCTGACGGGCACGTGAGTTTACAGTCGATGGCCAATCCTCCAGAACTGAGTGGAGAGCCCTCTGTAAAACTACCCCAGTTGGTCAAGTTGTTTACCTACGGACTCATGACAGAGTCCCTCTTTAAAAATCCGACCGATATTGAAGGGGTCATCAAGAATGGAAAGATCTATTTTGTCCAGGGACGGGATATTGTCCGTGGCTCTAGTTTACCTACGTACCTCAATCTCTCTTCTCAGCAAGCCGAAAAAGCGCTGCAAGGCGAGACATTAGCACCGGGACGCTGCTCTGCCGTATTTGTGAAATCGGCAAGCGAAGTGGTTTTTGCAGAGACGATCGATGAGGCAGAAAAAACCTATAACACGCTGCCAGACAGTGCACGCCAAGCCGTTAAGCTGGTGATTGTGGCTAAAGAGGCCCCCGACAACTCCCATCCCGTCGTCAATTTCAAGAGCTTAGGCATGCCGTGTTTGATCGTTCCCCAATTTGAACAAGCGAAGACCCGGATGAGCCAAAACGGAGCGACCGGAGCCGCCTGTATGCAAAGAGGGCTTTTTGTTGTAGGTGCTGGATTAGAAGAGGCCGAAGGTTTTGCTGTCCACCCAATCCACTTGCGTCCCTTGGTTTGTGCGGAGCCCGGATTAACCCTCCAGCCGCCAAGTAAAGGGGAGCTAAAAGCCCTAATTGCCCGCGTCTACCAAGGAGATAAAAAAGCGCTCCAAGAACTCCGCAAGCTCTGGGTCTTTTTACCCCCTCAAACAGAGGTCCCCAAAGCAGTCCAAAAACGGATCGAAATCCTCAAAACACTCTACTCGAAAACCACCGCCGCCATCGAAGAGATCGAGGCGACGTGGGGACGTGGTTTAAACTGTTTGCTCCACATCAAAGTCCTCGAATCTCTTTTAGTTCCCCACACCCCAGTTCCCGGCTCCTACACTTGGGCCGACGTCCCCGAGTTGCAAAAAGCCATCGAGATTGGATCTAGTAAAGAGTACGCCCATTGCACGGAGCTCCTGCTAGAAGGTCTCCAAGCACCCTATGCCTTTGAGAACTGGAAGCAGTTTTTAACAAAACTCAACCCTGAGGAGCTCCAAAAGCTCTCCAGTATCACCGCAGCCCTGAAAGCCGCAGGCTCCCTCCCTATGTGTTTAGCCCTCATGCCCCCCAATGCCGGAGTGGAGTTTTTCGATCAGATACTTGCTCAAATCACACACGCCGCAGAAAAGCTGTTAGGAAAAGTCGTTGCTTTGGAAAGTGCAGTGACAGAGCAACGAAAAGATCTAGCCCACTTTGCGAACCCAGCCCAGTTTGAAGCCGCCTGGAAAAAGCTCCAGGAGCTTTTTCCAACAGAGGCTATGTTGCGGGAGATCAAAGGAGCGGCACCGATTGTTCGGGCTGCCGCTTATGGAGCTTTGGAAAAGTTCGTCACCCTCCTCGACGATTCCATCAAGACCATGAAAGCCAGCCCGCTCTACTCCAACCTAGAAAAGCCGCAGCGATTTAAACGGATGCTTTTGCCCTATGAAGAGCTCATGAGTTCGTGGGTTGATACTTTTGCAGCACATATCCCTATGACAATGTCGCTGGGCCGCTACCTGAGGGACATCCGAAATAGGTTGTTAAACATGCCGGATGACGACATGGCCTATTTAAACCCCTCAAGGGACTTTAGCGTTTCAGCTGCGATCATTGGCTCTTTGACTGCCTATGAAAGGCACCCACCCCGAACCCTTGAAGACCTGATGACCCTCTTGCATCAAAATACCCTTGCTGCACTGAGCTTTGCCAATCAGGCCCTGATCCCTCAGACAGAGATCCAGGACTCACAACTACCCGCCCCAGTAAAAGAGGCGATACGAGTTTTAGAACAAGGGGGATTTGGGTTTCAGGCGCAGAGGATCGGCGTCACCCTCAATGCGAAAGAGATCTGTTTTGATTACAACATCCCGATCAACAATCACAGTGGACACATCACACTGCACTACGATGTTCCGTCAGATCAATTGAGCTTTAAGGGCAAACTTTTAGGACAGGCAAGAGACCGCTGGCCCCCCATGGCGGCGATGATCCGGGCTTTTGATGCAGCCAAGATCTTGGAAACCAATGGACCGACCAGCATGAGCGACCAAGAGCTTTTGTTCTCTTGGAAAATAGACCCCACGCAAATGGATTCTTACTTAGAAGAATACAATGCGATGGTGAAATTGAGCCTAGGGGAGGGTTCTTTTAGCTATTTTGATGCCCTTTACGAGCGTTGGAAGAAGCACCCCCAGCTCCCCAATGCCGCTATTTCCTTGTTCAGGTCGGGCACTGAAAACATCGGCGCATTTATGCTACAACACGTGCTTGCGTCCAGTGAGCTCACTGTAGATGATATTCTGGGTGGGAGGCTCAAGAGAATACCAAGAGGACTTAGCCCAGGAAATTTCGAAAAATTAGAGGCAATCATTGCAAAAGCCATCCCTCACGCAACCGATTCTGCTCTTGAATCTATCATGCAATGCTATGGGTCGCTTGTAGGAGCGTTGCCTCGCGCAACCGATTCTACTTTTGAAATGATCATGTCATTCTATAGATCACCTTTTAGTAAAGACCCTAGTATGCAACGCGCTATAGAAGCCGCTAAAATGGGGGCCGTACATTCTGCACAGGGGGTTAGAGCGAATGCATTGCGCTTATACCAAGAGTTAGTACAGAGGGATCACGCCCTATTAGAGGCTGAAGAAGCCGCCAAAACGGGGGTAAGCGATCCCGAGAATTCGGTTTGGAGTGCAGCTATCGACTTATTTAGCGCCCTCGTAGGGAAGGGGAAATGTCTGCAAGAGGCTATGGCGATGGGTAAGCGTCCAGAAAATTTCTGGAAGATACTCGATTTACAAAGGAGCGCGCTCAAAGCGTATAAACTTCTTGTGGAGAAAGACGAATCTATACAAGACGCTATAAAAGCAGCTGAAATAGGGATAAACAGTTCTGCGTGGTATCTTCAACGTTCTGCTCTCGAGTTATACACCACTCTTGCAGAAAGGGGCCACGCCCTACAAAATGCCACAAAAGCGGCTCATAGAGTGTACGACAACAGCCGCGATTCATATGTTGATCGTGAGGTGGTTAAGCTTAAGTGGGCTCTGGAAGAGAACAGGCTTAGGAAGGCTATGGAAGAGGTCGGGCCTTCCCCGTAAGTTCGGTCTCCTTCATCTCCCCAGCGATGAACTCTACAAGGGGAGCGATATCCCCATTCACACTCGCTGCTTCAAGCGCGGCAAAGTAGGGGGCGCGGTGAGCGACCCGGATGATGGTCCATGGATAGCCGCCCGAAGCCAACATAGCGTTCATCAGAAAGCGAGCAGTCCTCCCATTGCCATCCATGTAAGGATGAATGTACACGAAGAGAAAGTGGCCTAAAATAGCGCGCACGGCAGGGTGCGGCTCACTGAGCAGACAATCGTAAAACGCCTCCATCGCATCGAGGAGCGCTTCTCGGGGAAAGGGGATGTGGCGCGAGCCCCGAATATAGACCTGATTGCGGCGATAACCCACCAGATCTTCAGGGCGCAAAATCTGAGCTTCGACCATTGGCTGAAACAGGCCCCGCATCCACTGGTGAAGTTCCTGCTTGGCCTCATCTGCAGGGGAGGCCCCATCCAGAATGCGCCCAATCGACTCTTTGACCGCCTGAAAAGCTCTGTGGTAGCCCAGTGCAGCGAGGGCATCCCGCGCAGACCTGTCCTGTGGGTTTTCGTCCGGATTCCACCCCTCTTGAGCCACCCTCTCAATGAGCTCCTCAGTGACCCGGTAACCCTCAATGGACAAGGAGTTATAAGCATCCTGGGTGTAAATCTTCTCCAGCTGAGCAAAATAGGTTGCCTTATCCACCGGCTGAGAGGCAGGGGGAAATAGCCGGATCACTGTTTCTCGGTACGTATTCCAAAGAACGGACACGCGTGCGCTGTAAGGGGACTTGGGCCGGGTCAAGAAGACCGGAAGGCCCTCTTCAAACGGATTTTCCGGAGAGATTGCAAAATGTTCCCGTTCCAGACTGCTTTGTAACTGCGAGGCGAAATCGGTCTCTTTTAAGAATTGGTAGGCGCCCACAATGCGATTGGCTGCTCGCCTGAAATCGTGCAGTAAGATCACATGAACAAACTCGGAGGGGTCTTTGATCAGGCGCAAAGCAATTTGGGCATCTTGGGGACTGCGTATAAAATAAGAGGGACTGGCGCGGCAGAGCGCCAAGGGGAGACTCATCGCTCGAACGCCTTTTATCTGGACCTGTTCCTCTGGGATATTACTGGGATCCCCGTAAGTTAAAAGGGACGTGTTAAAGGGGAGTATGAGGGGGAGGTTATTCCCCTTTTTAGCAATGGCAATGACCTGTTTAGGGATCGTCACTGCATTGATGTGCAAGTCCAAGGAGCTCTCCGCTGAAAGACAGTAGCGGTCCCCATACAAATTCTGTAAATAGAGCCCCAGAAACTCCCAAAAGCTTGCGTACCAGGGGGAAGATTCTCCTGGAGGAGCATCGGGCCTCACAAGCAAGTACCATCCGCGCACGATGGGTTGTAGCCACCGACCTCGAATAAGCAGCTCTCGGTCGGCGCGAGAAACATCGCTAGAGCGGACGATGTGGTGGTGGGCGGCTTTGTGGACGCGGCTGAGGGCTTCGGAAAATGGGGTCATAAAAAATCATTTACTTCGAATAGATGTTATCATTTACCTCGATTAGATGTCTATATTGACTTCGAATTGATGTTAAGTGGCTTAGCACTAGTTATCTATATCTAACAATCGACGTGTTAGAAATTAGGCTAGTGCAGAGACTCGTTTAGCAATGTGTATTCCCTCTGTACTGGACAAAAAATAAATTCATAGTGCACAACCCTCTGGTTCTAAACAC
>CAYHED010000009.1:15924-18327 GCA_964355615.1 uncultured bacterium | reverse complement strand
TCCCCCATTATTGTTCCGTGCCGTTTTGAGCTCTTTTATATATTTTTCATCATTTTCTCATTTCATCATTTCCATCATTGAGAGTCTCCGTCAATCGCGGAAGAAGGCGAAGAGGAGCAAAACGCCCCCACAAGCCGATGGAACTCTTCAGCAAGGATCAATGATGTAAATGATGAAATGAGAAAACGATGTAAAAACAAAAAGTTCCCCCATTATTGTTCCGTGCCGTTTTGAGCTCTTTTATATATTTTTCATCATTTCCATCATTGAGAGTGTCCGTCAATCATGGAAAAAGGCGAAGAGGAGCAAGACGATCTCCCCCCCGAAGCCGATTGCGCTCAAGGTCGGGATGGACAGAAGGTTGAAGAATCCCATGACGGGAATGGAGCAGTCAGCGCCAAAGCCGCAGAGCGAGGTGATGTGGAGATTGGGGAAGTGCTCGCCCAGCATTTGGTAAACAGCGAAAAAAGCTCCCACTGCAACAAGCGCAAGTGCATAGGGGATGATCCGAAAATCGGCGCGGTAGGTGGCTATGCCCAATAGAATCGTCAAAGGAAACCAGATGGTCCTCTGGTACCAGCAGAGCTGGCAGGGTTCGATGCGGAGCACTTCCCCGTAATAGAGGGCGGAGAGGGTGCCTACGAGGGCAATGAGCCAGGCGAGATAGAGAGCTATAGTGCGCATACTTAAGGCCCCTTTCCTATGGTTAACATATGTTCAATGCGCATTTGGATCAGGTCGTAGGAGGCGGTGGGGGTGGGGATCCCATTGATGTAGAGGGCGGGGGTGCGGAAGTCTTTTCCCAAAATGCCTTGGGCCCACTCGAGGTTCTCGCGCAACTCGGCATAGTATTTCCGGGTCTCTAACGCCTTCTGTAAATTGGCCAGGTTAATGCCGCCGACTTTTTGGGCGATTTCCAAAAGGGCTGTATCTGTGACTTTTTTCCCTTCAGGGAAAAGAAAAAGTTCCTTTGCATAAGGGAAAAATCGGTCGGGAGTGGAGTGGTATACGGCTAGGGCGGCATTGGCCATGGGCTTCGATCCCCTCATAAAGGCCAGGGGGACCATGGTGTAGCGGGCCTTGCCAGTGGCAACGTACTGCGCCTCTAGTTGGGGTACCTGCTTCTCATTGAAAGCCCGGCAGTTATGGCACCGAAAGTCCTCAAATACAGCAATTTCCACTGTGGCTGCTGGGTTGCCGGTCGTGGGAAAGCCGGTCGTCGTGAGGACGAGGGGGGCGGGCAGCTGGAGCGAATCTTGGTAAGCGGCTCCAATAAAGGCTCCCACAGCTAGAAAAAGGGTGGCGAGAACGAGGATTTTTCTTTGCTCCATACCTTCTTCCCATACAATAAGTAGACTTTTTCAGGAAACTCATTTAGAATGGTGCTTGCGTGCAACCTAAAATTTATTCCGCTGACGAACACCGAATCCCCTCTGATAAGGTCGATCAGCATGCTCATTATGTGATCCACAAACTGCAAGAGGCAGGCTACATCGCCTACCTCGTCGGTGGGGGCGTGCGCGATCTTTTACTGGAAGAGACCCCTAAAGATTTCGATGTCTCTACCTCCGCAAAACCTGAAGAAATCCGAAAACTCTTCCGCAACGCGATCTTGATCGGGCGCAGGTTCCGCCTGGCGCATATCCGCTTTGGAAAAAAAATCATCGAGGTCTCCACATTCCGCTCCGGCGATACAGATGCTTCGGGACTGATCGTCCGGGACAATGAGTGGGGCACTGAGGAGCAAGATGTCTTGCGGCGCGATTTTACGATCAATGGCCTCTTTTACAACCCCGAAAACCAGACCGTCATCGACTACGTGGATGGCTATACCGATTTAGAAAAGCGTATTTTGCGCACCATCGGCCAGCCAGAGGTCCGGTTTTGCCAAGACCCGGTCCGAATGATCCGTCTGATCAAATTTCAGGCGCGCCTCAAGTTTAAGATCGAAGAACCGACCTACAATGCGCTCCTCCATTGCCGCGGAGAAATCCTCAAAAGCTCTTCTGCGCGCGTCTTGGAAGAACTCCTCCGGATGCTCGAATCCAAAGCGGCAAAGCCTTTTTTCGAACTCCTTCACCAATATGGGGTCCTTCGCGCCTTGCTGCCCGAAGTAGACCACTACTTGGAAATTTCCAAAACGGCCGATCTGTTTGATCTTCTCGGTATCGTCGATCAGCACGCTCCTTTGGATCGCGGTCTTCTGCTCGCTGCATTGGTATTCCCCATCTTCGATACCTACATCAAGGAAAGAACCCGCCAGCTGGAAAAAATCCCCCATTTGGGGCAGGTCGCCGAAGCAGCGGGCATGGTGATCGATGCCATTTTTGGAGATTTTGTCGCTCTGCCGATGTTAAGGGGACCATGCGCTTAATCCGTTCCATGCACCCAACACCAAGGGTA
>CAYHED010000009.1:0-15914 GCA_964355615.1 uncultured bacterium | reverse complement strand
TCTCCTTTGCTTCGCAAGAAGTGCAATCGGCCGCCCCAGAGGAACCCCGTAGACCGCGGCGGCGACGCAGGCGCTCGTGACAGCCTTCGGCCAAAAAACAAAGACAGGATAAGCAGGATCGCAAGCGGCAGGATGGACAGGATAAATTTTATTTTTTCATCCTGCTTATCCTGCCGCTTGCGATCCTGTTTATCCTGTCCTTCTTGCAATACGGAAGCCTGACAATGGACCTATTCTTCGTAGCTGGTGAAATGAGCGGAGACCTTCATGGCGCCTCTCTCATCTCCGACCTCTTAAGACACAACCCCAACCTCCAAATCGGCGCGGTCGCAGGGCCCCGCATGAGGGCGCTCCCCATTGTCGAGTTTTTCCCCATGGAAAAACTCCAGGTCATGGGCTTTCTCGACGTGCTCGCCGCTCTACCCAAACTCATCCGTCAGTTCTTCGCCATCCGGAACCAGATTCTAGGGCTCAATCCCAAAGCGGTCATCTGCATCGATTATCCGGGCTTCAACCTGAGGCTGGAAAGGTCGCTCAGGAAAAAGGGATACCGGGGCAAGCTCATCCACTCCATTTGCCCCACCGTCTGGGCTTGGGGGAAAAAGAGAATTGGACACATGGAGCGGGATCTCGATCTACTGCTCACCTTATTCCCTTTTGAGGCGCGCTGTTTTGAACAGACAAAACTGGATGTCCGCTATATAGGGCATCCCCTTGTAAAAGCCATCCCCGAAACCGAGGAGACAAAACGGGACAATGTGCTCGCTCTCTTCCCCGGAAGCCGCCAAAAAGAGATCGAACGAAATTTGCCCCTTCAGATCCGTGTCGCCCAAGAACTCGTAAGACAAGACCCCTCCCTGCAAGTGGTCGTCTCTGTCGGGCACCCTTCCGTCTCTGTCCCTCCCGAATTCCAAAAGACCTATGAGGCCTATCCGCTCATGCAGAGGGCGCGCATGGCTCTTGCGACTTCGGGCACCGTTGCTCTCGAGCTGGCCCTCCACAATACCCCCACCGTCGTCCATTTCGCCATCCGCCCCTTCGATCAGTTTTTGGCTCAAAAAATCTTTCGCATTAACCTCCCCTTTTATGCCCTTCCCAACATCGTTGCAGGGGAACGGGTCTTTCCCGAACTCTTCGGTTCTAAGCTTACGGAAAACACCCTCCTGAAAGAAGCGCTCCTTTTGAGGGAGGATTCGGGGGTTTTTTCACGGTGCAAAAAACTGCGCAAGCTATTGGTAATGAGCGAGAAAGAGCCAAGTGCTGCCGAGATCATTATGAGGAGTGTGGCTTTTTAACGGCCTCTCCTGTAGATTAGTTAGTGCTTATGTCTTTTGAAATCTTGATTGACCGACTCAGAAATGGGGTCCTGCAGAAAATTGAAGAAAATTTTGAGCCTGAATTCCTTGGAATTGAGGAGCCGGAGCTCCAATTTCCGAAAAAAGTTCAGGTCTCCGGAGAGGCTTATATCGCGGAAGATCACCTGATCGTCCGCCTCCACGCCTCTACTGCGGCTAAAATGCCCTGCACCGTTTGCAATCGGATGATCGAGATTGAGCTAAAAATGGATAATTTTTACCATACACAACCGCTTGAAGAGATCCGGTCTGGCGTTTTCAACTACAGCGAAGCGCTGCGAGAGGAATTGCTCATCAAGCTACCCCAATATGTCGAATGCAATCAGGGAAAGTGTCCAGAAAGGGAGGGTTTAACCCCCTATTTGCGCAGCTCAAAACGGAAAGAGCAGACCCATTTCCCTTTTGCCGACATGGATCAAAAATAAAGGAGAAATCTCATGGCAGTGCCAAGAAACCGCTTATCAAATGCAAAGAAAAATTCGCGCCGTTCACACCACGCGAAAAAACCGAAAAATGCCTCTGCTTGCTCAAATTGCAACAAGCCTCGCCTCTCTCACCGTATTTGCCCCTCTTGCGGTCACTACGGAAACCGGGTGATTGAAACGATTGAAGCATAAGACGGTTGGCGTCGACTTAATGGGAGGAGAAGCTTCTCCTCTCGAAGTGATAAAGGCCCTTAAGTCGCTCACTTTGCCCTCAGGCATTGATCTCATCCTCATCGGAACTCCCGAATGGGCTCCGTTTGCGCGCCCTCTTAAGTTTAGGGCTGCAAGCGAGGTGATTGAGATGGACGACCCCCCGCTTCTGGCTCTGAGGCGTAAAAAAGATGCCTCTCTCTGTGTGGGGATTCGGATGCTCAAAGAGGGACAGATCCACGGTTTTGTCTCTTCGGGCAATACGGGGGCGTTGGTCTCTTATGCCAAAATCGCCCTCTCCACCCTCTCCCACATCCTAAGGCCGGCCCTTCTCGCCTTGATGCCGACGAAGAAAAAACCGATGGCGGTCCTCGATGTGGGGGCCAATTTGCAAGCCAAGGCGGAGCACCTCGTTCAGTTTGCTTGGATCGGAGCCGCCTACCAACAGGCGCTCGGAATCGAAACCCCGGCCATAGGGCTCCTCAATATCGGCTCCGAGGCGATGAAGGGGACCTCCGAGCACAGGCTGGCCTACGCAAAGCTCCAACACCAGCAGGGCTTTCGAGGCAATATCGAGGGGAAATCGGCTTTTGAGGGGGATCTCGACGTCCTCGTCACCGATGGGTTTACGGGAAATGTATTTTTGAAAACGGCAGAGGGCGTTGCGAGCTTTATCCTCGATCAGATTTCTACTGAGACGATCCAGTCCCAGTTTGGCGATCTGCAAAAGCGGCTCCACTATGCGGAGTACCCGGGAGCCCTTTTGGCGGGGGTGCGAGGCATCGTCATTAAGTGCCACGGCTATTCGACAGCCCAAGGAATCACCAATGGGGTTCGCCATGCGGCCGACCTGATTGTAGGAGATTTTTTAGGCAGATTACAGAACCACTGGAAAAAGAAGGCTACCTAAGGTATAGTTGACTCTTATGGAAGAAATTTTACTCAACATTGAATCGAAAGAGCTTCGTTACGCTTACCTCAAGCACGGCCATCTTCACGATCTGATCATCGATCGGAAAAAATCGCGTCAAATCACTGGCAATATCTACCGCGGCAGCGTGACGAATATCTTGCTCAACATCCAATCGGCCTTCATCGATATCGACGAAGGGGAAAACGGCTTCATCCACATCAGCGACATCCTCGAAAATACCAAAAAGTTCGAAGAGATGTTCGACATGGATTTCGAGCTCGGTTACGACATCAGCAAAGTCGAGCCTACGACCAAAACAAAAGACATTTCTCAGCTGCTTAAAGCCGACCAAGCGGTCCTTGTGCAGGTCGTCAAAGAGCCCATCGGGACAAAAGGGGCTCGCCTCACCTCGAACATCTCTCTCGCAGGACGCTACCTCGTATTGCTGCCGAGCAATCCCCACCGCGGCGTATCGCGAAAAATCGAAGACAAAGCCTCCCGAGACAGACTTAAAAAGCTCATCCGCTCATTTGAAATGCCGCAAGACATCGGCCTCATTTGCCGCACAGCCAGCGCAGGAGCCACCACCGAGATGCTCGTCGAAGAGGCCACTGAATTGCTGGGCCAATGGCAAAGCATTGTCGAAAAATTCAATAAAACCACCGGCTCGGCTCTCCTCTTTGAAGAATCAGACCTCATCAAAAGGGCCGTTACTTTGTGCGTCGATCAAAAACTCGACCGCCTTTTAATCGACGATTACGATACCTATCAGCGGTGCAAACTACTCTACCAAAAATATGCCAATGAGCACCCCTTAAAAATCGAATTCTATCGAGACAAAACCCCCATGTTTGAAAGATTCAACGTGGAAAGGGAGATCGATCGAGCCGTCCGCCGCAAAATCTGGCTCGGATCAGGGGGTTACCTCTTCTTCGACCGGACCGAAGCCATGGTCACGATCGACGTAAACTCAGGCCGCAGCTCGATGAATCCGTCCGGTGGCGACGTAGAAGAGACGCTCGTCCGGATCAACTTAGAAGCTGCAGAAGAGATCGCAAGGCAACTCCGCATTCGGAATATCGGAGGGCTCATCATCTGCGACTTCATCGACATGCAATCGCGCAAAAACCAACGCCGCGTCTTAGAAAAACTCAAAGACTGCATGAAAGACGATGGCGCCCGCTGCACCATCTTAGGAATGAGCGAGTTTGGTTTAGTCGAGATGACCCGCCAAAGGAGCCGCGAGTCCCTCTCACAAACCCTCTTTACCCAGTGCCCCTACTGCGTAGGCAGCGGCTTAGTCAAGACCCATGAGAGCACCTCCGTAGAGATCGAACGGGCTGTGAAAAAACTGATCCTCGCAAAAAATCAGTTTGCGCTAAAACTGGTGGTTCACCCCGAGCTCAGCCGTTATCTCGACAGCGGCGACAAAGAGTATTACCGCGAACTGGCGACCCAATCGAACGCCCATATTGAGTTTGGTGTCAGTGACACATTGCATCTCAATGAATTTACATTTTATTCGACGCTGAATGGACAAAAAATCGAGACTTAAAAACCGCCTGCGTGATTTTCAAAAAAATTACGCAAGGGCACTTGGGCTCCCGGAAGATACTCTGACTCCCGCAATTGAGCGGTTGTCAGAGCAGATTCTCCTCCAAGAGGAACACCCCTACTCTTTTGAGCCCTATCATAAAAAAGTCCGCTCCCCTGTCGACTACCACAAAATCGGCCTCGATATCGTGGATGCTGTGATCGACTACAGCCGCTCCCGAGTGGAAGGGCTCCCCACTCTCCAGCAAATAGAAAAGCAACTAGCTCAAGGCGAAAACGTCATTTTATTCGCCAATCATCAGACAGAGACCGATCCCCCCATCATCGCTGCTCTCCTCAATACAATCCCGAGCGTTATAGCAGATAAAATCATCTATGTTGCAGGAGACCGAGTCCTCACCGATCCCATTGCAATCCCTTTTAGTATGGGATGCGATCTGCTCTGCATCTACTCCAAACGGTACATCGACAATCCCCCCGAACTCAAAGCGCAAAAGATGTTCCACAATAAAAATACCATGGAACAACTCCGATGTCTTTTAGAAGAGGGAGGGAAAATCATCTACGTAGCCCCCAGCGGCGGGAGAGATCGGAAAGACGAAAACGGGATTCCTCAAGTGGCCGCCTTTGATCCCAATAGCATTGAGATGATTTCTCTCATGGCGAGAAAAGCGGGAACGCCCACCCATTTTTATCCCTTCGCCCTGTCCACCTACTTTTTATTCCCCCCTCCAGAAATAGTGCAAACTGAGCTGGGCGAAGAGCGCCTTGTCAATAGAGCGCCAGCGCGCATCGCGTTTGCCCCTGAATTTAACATGGAAAAATTTCCCGGATCCGAGGACAATGATAAACAGATCCGAAAGCAGTCTCGCGCTCAAGCGATCTGGAGGATCGTCCACGATATGCACGAAAAGATACGATGTTAATAAATAAACTCTTCCCCCTCCTCTTCTTCTGTTCCACCGCCATTGCAGCTTCGATCGCGGACCAATCCAACCTTCCCCTTTTAAATCCCGACTTAAGCGAGCGGAAAACGGCCAAGATGGTCCTTCCCAACCAGCTCGAAGTGCTCCTCATCTCCGATCCCGGCGCCGATTCCTCTGCCGCAGCGCTCTCTGTACAAGTCGGCTCTTGGAGCGACCCAGAGACCTATCCCGGAATGGCCCACTTCTGTGAACACATGCTCTTTCGCGGAAGTGTCAAATACCCCGAAGACAACCGCTTTACCGAGCTCCTCTCCAATTACGCCGGCTCTCACAATGCATTCACCGCTGCAGACAGAACAGTATACGGATTTTCGAGTCAGCTCGACGGCTTCTTGAATGTTCTGGACACTTTTTCCCGCTTCTTCATCGATCCCCTCTTCAATCCCGACGCCGTCTCCAAAGAGATGCACGCAGTCGACCAGGAGTTTGGGCAAAATATCGAAAACGACTACTGGCGCGAATACATGGTGTTCAAAGAAACAGGCAACCAGGAACATCCCAACCGCCTCTTTTCCGTCGGCAACTCGGAGACACTCGGCAACATCCCTCCAGCAGAACTCCGAGACTGGCACGCCAAATACTATAGCGCCAGCCGCATGCATCTCGTCCTCTACTCCTCGCTCCCCTTAGAAACTCTTGAGCAAGCGGCGACCGAGCTGTTTAGCGCCGTACCTATTACGGATCATTTAGCCCTCAACCCCGACCTCCCCCTCTTTTCTCAAGAGCAAAAAGGGCACATCCTCTATGTTGAACCGGTCCAAAATCGGCGCCACCTCTCGCTGACTTGGGAACTGCCCAAAAATCTCTCCCTTGACTTCAGTAAACCTGCGCAACTCATTAGCTATGCTCTCAACCGCGGCCAAACAAAAAGCCTCTACGAGAACCTCAAGAAAGAGGGATGGGTCGACAGCCTCTCGGTCCAGGCCAGCCCCTTCGGCAGCAAAGAACACTGCTTCTTTGATATCTCGATGGAGCTGACTCAAGCCGGCGCTGCCCGCATCGAGCAAGTGACCCTCCGCTGTTTTGAAGCTATCGCTGGCCTTAAAGCCGAAGCCTTCCCCCAATACCTCTTCCAAGAAAAGCAAGAAGTAGTTCGCCTAGACTACCAATACCAAACCCGCGGCAACCCCTTCAGATACACGCTCGACCTCGCCAGCGCGCTCTGCGACGAACCGCTTGCCACCTTCCCCCGCCAGTCGCTCTTTGCCGACCAATTTGATCCGAAAAAAATCAGGCAAGTGCTCTCGCTGCTCAAACCCCAAGATTGCTCGCTCTCGCTGATGGCGCCGCCCCAAATTATGCAAGTGACCTTGGATCGAAAAGAGCGCTGGTCCGGCGTCGCCTACACCCTCCAACCCATCCCTCCCGCATGGATCACCACCTGGAGTAGAGCTAAACCCCAGCCCGAAATTGCGATTGCCCCACCCAACCCCTTCCTCCCCACCCAGCTTGAACTCGTCGCCGATCCCCAATTTGGATCCGCCCCCATCGCCTTTGCCCAATCGGAGTTTGGCACCGCCTACTACGCCCGCTGCGCTGAATTTGCGAACCCCGAATCGGTCTATATCCTCCGCATCCTCTCCCCCGCCCTCGTAGCCACGACCCGAAGCGCTGTCCTCGGAGCCCTCTACCTCGATCACCTCACCGACATCCTCTCCCCCATCACATCCGCCGCAGCCAGCGCCGGATCCTCGCTCCACTTCGCAATCAACCAATGCCGCCTCGAACTAGAAATCTCCGGCTTTAGCGAAAAGCACTCCGAACTGCTCCAAGCGATCGCCTCCCAAATGCCACAAACCCCACCGACCCCCGAACAATTTGCGATCTACTTCGACCGCCATGAAAAACACTATCAAAACGGCGAGAGAGCCCTCGCAGCCACCCAAGCCTACGAAATCCTCTCCTCGATCCTCCATCCAGAAGAATCGAACCACAGAGAAAAACTCGCCGCCCTGAAAACAGTCACCTACGAAGACCTCCTCGCCTTCCACAAAGCCCTCTTTGAAAAAGTCTCCTTCGAAGCCCTCTTTGCAGGTAACCTCTCGCTCGTTGACGCCGAGTCAGCCTGGCTCGATATCATCCATTTGATTGGTAAAAGCCCCTATCCAGCCAAAGAACACCCCCCCCAGCAGCAATTCCGTTTCCCCCAAGCCGCAGGCCCCTTTTCCATCCGCCAAGGAGCCCCCATCCAAGGCAACGCCACCCTCCTCCTCCTCGATGAAGGCCCCCTCACCTTTGAAAAGCGGGCCGCCCAAGAGCTCCTCCACTCCGTCCTCTCCGAAGCCTTTTTCAACGAACTCCGCAGCCGCCAAAAGACCGGCTACATCAACCAATCCCGCGACCTCGAAGTAGAAGAGCACCTCTACGCCTTTTTTCTCGTTCAATCGACTACCTACTCCCCCGAAGAGCTCCTCTACCGCTTTGAGCACTTCCTCGAAGACTTCAACGGAGAACTCTCCGAAAAAATCCCACAGAGCCGCTTTGACACCCTCAAAGTCAGCCTCGCCGACGCACTCAAGAACCGATGCCGCAACCTCCGCGACAAAGCCTCCCTTTGGGCAACGCTCGCCTTCCATCACCACGCCGACTTTGCCTTTGTTGAAAAGCGCATTGCCGCCTACCAAACCCTCACCTACGACGAGTTTTTGCGCACAGCAAACAGCTACCTCTCAAGAGGAAACCGTCGTCGCGTAGCTATTTTAGTAGAAGGGAAGCTAGGAGCATCCTTTGCGTATGAAGCCATTGAGACTCCCCAGCTCAAGGAAGTGGTGACAGCGGAGCCCCCTGTCGGGGAAAATTAACCACAGAGACACAGAGGTAGAAGAGGTAGCACAGAGGGAAGAGTTCCCTTTTTGCGAGGGCAAAAAAGGAAAATCACTGCCGCGAAACGCGGCAAGTGGGAGAGCGTCTATTCTCTTGCCGCGCCTCGCGGCAGGAGATTCTCGTTTTTGCTCTCGCAAAAAAGAGATTTTTTTCCCTCTGTGCTACCTCTTCTACCTCTGTGTCTCTGTGGTTATTTTTTTCTTGCTACGGGAAGAGTTCCCTTTTTGCGAGGGCAAAAAAGGAAAACCCCTGCCGCGAGACGCGGCAAGGGGAAGCGTCTAATCTCCTGCCGCGTCTCGCGGCAGGAGATTCTCTTTTTTGCTCTCGCAAAAAAGAGATTTTTTCCCTCTGTGCTACCTCTTTTTCCTCTGTGTCTCTGTGGTTATTTTTTTTCTTGCTACGAAGAGGCGACGAGTGACAAATAATCCCGCTGAGAAAGGAGCACGTCCCACTCCTTGGGGTCTTTCAACTCAATCTTGAATAGCCAGCCGCCCTCTTCTGCAGAGCGGTTGATCAAAGAGGGGTTCTTAGCAACTGTCTCATTGACAGCGACCACTTTCCCCGATACAGGTGCATAAGTGTCGGCCGCAGCCTTGGTCGATTCGAGGACGCAAGTCTCCTCCCCCATTCTAAATACTTGGCCCACCTTGGGAAGCTCTATATAGACGATATCGCCGAGCTCTTTTTGAGCAAAGTCGGTGACTCCCACCGTAGCTACTTGCCCCTCAAGGGCGACCCATTCGTGAGAGACTGTATAGCGCATTATTCTTCATCCTTGATCAGGCGGAGTGTGCCCCAAGTGGCTGGGTGCTGCTCCACGGCGTATTCGTCCGAGGAGACGGCGAAGTGTTGTGGGGGGCCATCTGTTCGATTGATGATGTAGGTAAAACCCAATCGAGGAAAGCCAATCGGATCAAAACCGTGGAGGGCCTGGGCCGGGATCTCAATGGTGAGAGAATAGGAATCGGAATAGAATTTAGGGGTCACTTGGAGATCTTCTGGATGGCACAAACAGTGCATATCGTCATTGCGGAAGCGGGTCACTTCGCGGCCGCAGAAATTTTGCCAGGGAACGGCGGAGAAGGTGTAGCAGCTACAAAAACGGGAAATGACCCCCTTCGACTTCAGGTCGCGGGTATCGATAAAAAGCTCTACGCTATCCCCTTTACGGAAATCCCCGTCGCCCGATTTTTGGAAAGGGACGCTGACGTTGATATGAAAAGAGAGCCGCTCCGGATGCCAAGAGGCATACACCTCTGCAAACGGTTCTTCACCCAGTAACTCCGCTGTGGAAGGGAGCAAAAACCTTTTTTCCGGTTTCAACGCCCCTTTGGAAAAGAGGCAATCTGCCGTTAAGCCAAAAAATTGAACTGGAGACAAAGAAGGAACATCTTCAAAGAAGCTCATCGGTCACTCTCGTCATTTTTATGTATCTGTTGCAATAGGTGTTCAGCAAGGACTCGCTCTGCGTCTGCGGCAAGAATTTCATAACCGAAATTCATTTGCTCTAAAACAGGCTCCTGAATGGGTGTCTTCCCCTTCAAATAAAAGAAGGAGATAGCTCCAACCGATGGAATCTGAATGGGAGACCATTGGTTGGGGATCATCATTAAAGCATGTTCTTTCATCCACTTGTCCTGAGAGGTTCGTTGCACATGTTTTTCTGTGCACTGAAGTTTCCATTGCGCTAAAAAAGGCTCGCAGTCATTCCCCGCAATCCATTGAGGATCTTCGGGGTTGTCTTGCAAAGCTTCCCAAGCGCTTTTCGCTGCCGCAGCAAAGCGGTGCGTGATGTAGTGGCTATCGTCTTGGTCAGCAGACCCGATCGCTTTAAACACTTCCTTGAGCGTGCTGCGAACCACCTCTTCTTTAGGAACAGAAAAGACCGAACGGGCCTGCTCAAAGGAGATCACATGTTTCTCGCCCACTTTCTCAGCATCTTCTAATCGGTAGAATGCGTTGCCACTGCCGATGCGGACCCCTTCAAAAAATTCCTTGGAAGGAAGGCGCACTCCGCCCGTTAAATAGACATATTCTGCAGAGACTCCTGCCTCCAGTTCTTGTTTCGGCGCGACTTCGATGGCCGCATCGATCCAAGAAGGGGTGTGTCCAACGATCTGCTGGCGGCTCCATGCATCCAAACGGGTGCGGACAGCAGGCTCGAGCTGATGGAGGGCAGCAAAACGGTCTTCTCTCAAAACCACCTGCTCAGAAAGAGGAGGGAACTCCCGCGCTACCTTGCTCCAATTTTCCAGTTGCCATTCCCAAACTTCTTTCAGGGGAATCCGGAGACCGGCCTGCGTCTTGGTCACCCAAGCCACTTTTAACTTATAAGGGGTTTGGACCAACTCGGGAGATTTTTTCTCCACCTCTTCCAGACTGAAGAAGGAGGTGGGCCAAAGAGGTGCAGGGCTCACTCCCTTGAGATACATTTGGAATTGGTAGAGGTCATTTAATGTACTGAGAGCGAAAGGAAAGCGATACTCATCCACCAGGTGGTCTTCGAGGGCGAAATGGGCGAATTTCTGATAGGGCAGTCGATCGACGAAAGTGGCGTAGCCCACATCTTGGAAATAGCGTCTAAAGAGGAGTACTTTTTGCCACATTTCGGCAGCGGTTCTCTCATCTAGTCCTAAGAGACGGAGCTGGTCTGCGTAGGAAATTTTTTCCTTGGAGCGCTCCATGGACTCTTGGAAATTGTGCATCAGATCGCCCTTGGCCTCTTCCAAAGAGACCCGGACCCCCTTGCTACTCGCTGCGGAGGCCGCCTCTAAGACGAAGCGGGAGACCCTTTCTACAAACTGAGGGCCAAACCAGTCGGCAGCTGAGTGGAATCCGAATAGGGAGAGGTCCTGGCGAGCCAGGCGGGGATCTTTTTCCAGCCCCTGCAGCTGTTCTTGATAGCTCAAGAACTGGCGGAGCATTTCGGGCCTTAAAAACCCCTGCTGGGCATAGAGACGGGAAAGCTGCTCAAACACGGCGGGAGAAACCCGCTCGATTTCTTGTAATTTGTGGAAAGCCTGGGTCATGCCTGGAACGAACTGGTTCCAGAGGGACTCGACCCCAATCGCACTATTTTTCGGGTGGGCGTACAGTTGGAAGCGCTTGGCCCTTTCCAGCCGAGCTGCGAAATCCTCCTGGAAGGAGGCGAAGTACTGAGTAACGATGAGATCGGCCAGCCGGGTCCGGAGAAAGTCGTAGCGAATCACCCCGTCATTGCAAAAGTTGGGAGGGCCCTCTCCCCCATCTTCTCGGTCTTTGGCCAAAAAGCGGCCCAAAGCCTGCATCTGAGAGGCCAAAATCGGCTCTCCCGCAGCGGTAGTCCCCATTACGACGTCCTCCCTCACCTCTTGCCGATCAAAGGTGGAATAGACCCCAAAGAAGGAGAAGGAAGCGATGACAACGAAAAAGACGTAACGTTGGTAACGGCGAAGAATTTCTAGCACAGTACCCCCAATCAAAGATTACGTATCGTACCAAAAGGGGGACTTTCCGAGCAACTCCCTCTTGACAGGGGCTCTCCTAGAGACAAAAAATAACCACAGAGGCACAGAGGAAGAGGAGATAGCACAGAGCAAAAAAGAAAGCTTCTTGCTGCGTTTCGCGGCAGGGATTTTCCCTTTTTGCCCTCACAAAAAGGGAACTCTTCCTCTGTGCCGCCTCCCTCCTCTCTTTTGTCTCTGTGGTTATTTTTTTCTTCCCCGGGAAATTGGCATGAACCTCTTGACAGCTAAGCCGTTTTGTTTTTTGATAGAGGGCTAAAATCCAAAGGACCTTATGCAAAAAAACCTATCCATCCACTCAGAAAATATTTTGCCCATCATCAAAAAATGGCTTTACTCAGACAAAGATATTTTTATCAGGGAGCTCGTCTCCAATGCCTGCGATGCGCTCAATAAGGTGCGCATCCTGCGCGATCAGGGGGAAGTGACCGATAGTGATTTTAAAGTCTCCATCTCTATTGACCGAGCCGCTAAAACGGTGACGATCGCCGATACAGGGATCGGAATGACCGCTGCAGAGGTCGAAAAGTACATTGCCCAAATCGCGTTTTCGGGGGCTGAGGAGTTCGTTGCAAAATACAAGGCCGAGACGGAGAAAGATCCGATCATTGGCCACTTTGGCTTGGGGTTCTACTCGGCTTACATGGTTGCGAAACAGGTGGATATTCAGACCCTTTCCCACACCGGCGCTGATGCGGTCTTCTGGAGCTGCGATGGTGGGGCGAGCTACTCAATCGATCAGGGCACTCGGAGGGAGCGGGGCACCTCGGTGATTTTGCACCTCGATGAGCAAAACCTGGAGTATTTGGAAGAAGGGAAGCTCAAAGAGCTTTTGAACCGTTACTGTAGCTTTATGCCATTCCCGATTGACCTCAATGGCAAGCCGCTGGGCAATGAGGCTCCCCTCTGGCTCAAAAGTGCCGGCGACTGCACCGAAGAGGAGTATTTGGCTTTCTATCGCAAACTCTTCCCTGCTGATCCCGATCCAATTTTCTGGATCCACCTCAATGTGGACTATCCATTCCATTTGAAGGGGATTCTCTATTTCCCCAAAACGCACCGAAAATTCGACGCCAATGAGAGCTCGATCAAGCTCTTTTGCAATCGGGTCTTTGTCTCGGATAACTGCAAAGATATTTTGCCGGAGTACCTAATGATGTTGCGGGGCGCTCTCGATAGCTCTGACATCCCGCTCAATGTCTCTCGCTCCTATTTACAGGTCGACCAGAATGTGCGGCAGCTGAGCGCACACATCTCTAAAAAAGTGTCCGATCGGTTGTCTCAGTTGCACAAAACAGATCGAGAAAAATTCATCTCCTACTGGCCTGAAGTGGAAATGGTCGTGAAATTGGGGCTCCTACACGATGAAAAATTCTACGAACGGATCAAAGAGATCTTGATTTGGAAGACGAGTGAAGGGAGCTGGTCGACGATTGCCGAGGTTCTGGAAAGGGCAAAAGAAAAAAAGATCACCTATGCCTCTCACGAACAAAATTCCCTCGTGACCGATCTCTATAAACAAAAGCAAATTGAGATCGTATTTGCGACAGCTCCTATCGACACTCCAGTCATCCAGTATTTAGAAGAGCATTTGTCTGTCCCCTTCCAAAGGATCGACGGGGGGCTCAATGAAGCGCTTTTAGACCCTGCGCGCGAGCAAAGCGAATCTGCCACGATCGCCGATTTTGTCCGGAGCGCCCTCAATCAGAAAAATCTCGAGGTGGAGGCAAAGAGCTTTGCATCCGACCAATTGCCCGCGTTGATCGTCTTGGATGAAAATCAGCGCCGCTTCCGCGACTACATCGCGCTGACGCAAGGAAAAAGGGAACCGGGGTTCGGTACAAAGAAGTTTGTGGTCAATACCAATAGCAAGTTGGTCCAGGCGATGGTTCGTTTGCAACACAAACAGCCCGATGTGGCCCAAGAAATTGCCAAAGGAGTTTACGATTTATCGCTCTTAGCTCAGAGGGAACTCGACCCTTCTGAACTGGCTCAAGTAGTTTTTCGACAAACAGAGGTTTTAGAAAAACTCGCCAATTTGTTAGTTTGAGGGAATGGTCCAGTGTTTACTCTTCTTTGCTGTCTACTTGACTTGGTATGGCGATCCCACCCAAACGATGGCCATCCATTGGCTCTCGGGAGAAGATGACCACCAGGACCTAGTTACTGTAGAGAAGAGGCAGGTTACGGGAACCCACCGGTCGGTGGAAGAGAAAAATGTGCACACCGTCTTGCTCTCCGATTTAAAACCGGATACAGAGTACACGTTCCGGATTGGGAGCGAGCCGGAAGAGCACCGTTTCCGTACAGCGCCCTCCGATTTAACCCATCCCCTCCGCTTCATTGTGGGGGGAGATGTCTTTCAGGTGCAAAAGCTCTTTCACCAGATGAATAAAGCAGTGGTGGCAGAGGACCCTCTCTTTGCAGTCATTGGAGGAGATATCGCCTATGCCCTCTTCAATGGGCCGGTCCGCTCGCATAGAAAATCGCTCCGCCGATGGATCTCTTTTCTCGAAGGGTGGAGCGAAGATCTCCGCACCTCCGACGGGCGCCTCATCCCCTTTCTCCTCGCTGCGGGCAATCACGATATCACGCCTGAGGACAGCGATCTCTTTTTTAATTTCTTCGCCTTTCCTGAAAAGCGGCTCTACCGAGCCATCGATTTTAGTTCCTATTTAAGCTTAGTGCTTCTTGATACAGGACATTTGGATCCGATTGCAGGCCCACAGACCGACTGGCTGCGCAAAACCCTCAAAGAGCGAGAGCAAATCCCCTTCCGCTTTCCCGTTTATCACGTCAGCGCCTACCCTTCTTATTACCCTTTTGATGCGGCGCTGTCTGAAGAGGTCCGAAAATTCTGGTGCCCCCTCTTTGAGGAGTCTGGGTGCCGCATCGCATTCGAACACCACAACCACACCTACAAAAAAACGTTTCCGATTCGAGCGGGCAAGCTCGATCCGACGGGAGTGGTTTATCTGGGAGATGGGTGTTGGGGGGTAGAGCCTCGCCCCACCTACGATCGGTGGTATTTAGAAAAGCGGGGAAGAAAAAATAACGTGCACCTCGTCGAGCTGAAAAGCATTGACGAGGCCACGATCCGGGCCCTTGATTTACAAGGGCATTCTCTAGATGAGATTACGTTTCAGCGCCGGGCTGTACATCCGTAATAGCAGCTTTCAGCACTTCGATTTTAGCGCCTTCCACCATTTTCAAAACCACAGTCTGGTCTTGGATTCGGTCGACATGGCCGACGATCCCCATTGCAGTGACTTTATCACCCCTCTTGAGAGAAGCTCTCATTTTCTCACCCTCTTTACGACGCTTTTGTTCGGGGCGCCACAGGATGAAGTAGAAGAATACGAGAGCAATCCCCACCATGATGAGGGTTTGTGAAATTCCACCGGCAGGAGATGGAGCAGCTTCCTGAGCAAACACGGCCGCTGCAGGAAAAAGAAATAAAAAGATTTTTTTCATAGGAATCCCTTAGTTAAGGTCCAGTTTGCCAGAAAAGACCCTATCTTTCAAGAACTGCGATGTTCTCGATATGGTAGGTATGGGGGAATTGATCCACCGGCTGGAGCCGCCGGATCTGGTAGCCCACCTGCCGGAGCTCTTCGATATTGGACGCCTGAGTCAACGGATTGCACGAGATGTAAATAATTTTTTTAGGAAGCAGCCCCTTGAGGTGGTGCAGCGCGAGAGGGTCCAGACCTGCTCTCGGAGGGTCGACGAGGACTACGTCGGGGCGTGGCTCTTTCAGTTGGGAGAGCACCTGCCCCACATCGCCTTGATAGAATTTGACATTCCCGATCCCATTGCGGAGCCCATTTTCTTCCGCATCGAGGACCGCCTCAGGGCTGATTTCAATGCCGATGACCCGCTTGGCCTTTTGGGAAGCCCCCATTGCAAGCGTCCCCGTTCCGCAATAGAGGTCATAGACCACCTCCGACTCCCCCAAAAACGAGAGAGCCGCGTCATAGAGCTTTTCCGCCTGCAGTGTATTGGGCTGGAAAAAGGAAATCGGACTGATTTTAAAAGAGAGCTTGCCCCCCTTGAGGTGGAGCTCTTCGACGATGTGGTCTTTTCCGTTCAAGTGCATCTCAAAAAACTGGGTCGGGCGCCCCTTTTTCGTCTGGTGAATCCGC
>CAYHED010000008.1:0-19819 GCA_964355615.1 uncultured bacterium | reverse complement strand
ACCGCAACTCACCTCCACGCCGCTCTCCGCAAAGCAGAGCTCATCCGCAACGAAACGCCCCTCAATCTTGAAATAGTAGTGTGATTCCATGGCAGCGGTCCCAAATATCCGATGGCAAATTACCCAGCCTGGCCTGGGCAACAACCCCGCCGAAACCCACTGCGCTTTCTGCCTAGACGCCGAAGCCCCCGGCCCCATCCTAGCCCACCCCCTTTCCGCCCAAAACTCCACCCTTGTCCACCGCGCACACCGCGCCTGCATTGAACAATGGGAGACCCACGAATGCACACAATGTCACGCCCCTTACAACCCCAATGAACTCCCCCTCAATGAAGTTCCCCGCACATGGACTAAACTAATAGCGAGCTCTCTCTCTGAAATCCACCTCCAAGGCATCCCTCTCAATCTGTCCCTCTATACAGTATTGGGCCTCCTCTGCTTCCCCATTTCTATCTCCATCTCCGTCTTCAATAAGGGCTGGTACCCACCTACTTTGAAAAGCATGGCCTCTGGAAACATCACCGGAGTCATTCGGAGTGCCGCAGTGCTGAGCTGTGTCGGAGATCCTTTCCTTTTCGTAGGAAGGCGCGTTGTGGAAAAGACCACCCGCCCAGATTCCCTCTTGCGCAAACTCTATCTCACTGCACTCCCCGCCATCGTATACGTCGCCTCCGCACTTACCCTCAAAGGGCTTCGATGGAGGGCCACCCCCCCCTTCCCCCCTGAGGCCCAAGATCTGCTCAAACACTTCCTCAGAGACCACACCACCGGCCTCGCCCAGTTCCCCGACCACCTGAGACCCACCGTCCTCCAAATCTGCGAAAACACCACCGCCATTGCCGCCGGAAGAGCGGCTGTATTCAAAGCGGTTCTTTTGTGGAAAGCCTTCATGTTCCTCGGCCGTGAGCCCCTAGACGGATTTCACCTCTGGCACCAAGGATAAAAAGTTGCAAAGTCGGGCTAAGCAATAGACAAAATTCCCGTTCATAGAATACACTTCTCTCTTCCAAAAAAGGAATATGATCCCATGGCAGCCGTCGCAAACATCCAGTGGCAAATTGCTTGGCCCGGCGCGGTCGGCAGCGCGGCCGACACCCACTGCTCTATTTGTCAGGACGCCGACACCCCCGGCCCCATTTTAGCGCACCCTCTTCATCCCGGCACCCAGACTCTTGTCCACCGCGTACATACAATCTGCTTGCTCCAATGTGACCAAGCTCTCTGTCCCGAATGCCGAGCTCCCTACGATCCCCGTGCAATACCAGAGCCGCCCCCACCCTCGTTGCTCGATCGGTTCATTGAAGACCTCTCTGACTGCATTGCTACTGGCTCCCTTATCCTCTTTTTTAACGCCATAATTCTATTATCCATCCTACCTTACGTGTCTCCCTCCTCGCTGCTCCGGTCCAAAACACGGCCCCCCATTGTTTTGAGCCCTTTTATTTCTCGGGCGATCCTGGGAGCGGTCATGAACCCAGTAATATTCAGTCTTATAAAACTCCCCGTCCTATCCCTCAACCGGTACATCAAACAGCACATCAACAACCCCGACTCCACGCTACGAAAAATCCTCATCGTCGCTACAACGCTCTTCGTACTTGTTGCTACCATCTTAGCCAGTACAATGCTCTGTTATTCCGTATTCATTTCCCCTTTCCCATTAACAGCTCGGGCTGCCCAGATTTCCCTCTTCATGACTGGCAGTAACGAAGCGCTGTCCTCCATTCCCCCCTCAACTGCAATCCATGGCACTTCACATCTACAGTGAAACAGTTGGTTTTCTCCTCACCACTTTCCCAACATGCGTACTCGGCACACTTGTTTCAATAGACAATAGCTTAGGCGACTTAGACGGCTAACCACTAAGAGAAATATTTAAGGTTGATTAAAACAATGAGAAGAGTAGACTGATCGCGTCTACATTGAGCCTTCCAACAGAGGGGGCCCTGTAGCCATAAAACCAACGAAAAAAAAGGTATTTATGAAAAAAGAAGAATTTAGATCAAAAAGACTTCTTGCTTGGGTGTCACAAGTAGCTATCATTCTTTGCTGCGCTAGTGGAACAGCGCATGCTAAGAATGTCGACGAAAAAGTGAGAGATTTTATCGACCAATCTGCTGAAGCCTTGAAACATGGCATCGATAAATTGGGTGATGATCTCGGGAAAATCCAAGATTATTTAGAGAATTATTCCTGGAAAGGGATGATTCAAGATACAGCGACCTCTGGGGCTGAGACATTGAGCCATCTAAGGCTTAAAGGTCGAGGCAAGGTAATCGTTGTAAGGCCTGGCGAGACGGTGTCTGGAGAGGTTACTTGCTCTCTGAACCCTGATGAGGCGCATTCTTTCAATGTGTATCGTGTTGTAATTGGCCTACACGGAGAAGGCCCCCAAACTACCATTGGGACAACACTAGGAGTTGCCGGAGGATCCTCAGAAGAGCGCTTCTCCTTAACAGCTCCTATGGAACCTGGAACCTACCAGATCCGTTTCCGTACAGCGACTAATTTTTTAGAGAGCGCGGTACTCAATGCTTGGATTGATGAAAAAGGCCATGAGCCTGATGCATCAACAACCATTGGTATTATCTACGTAAAACCCTAAGATTTTACGTTCACGAAAAGAAGAGCGGGGTGACTATCCCGCTCTTTTTTATGCCATCCCCCATAAGCCACCAATAATCAATACAATTGATCGATATCTTGCGAATACCTTATACGAGGTGTTGATTGAGCTCTATGGGTTAAAACAGGTTTTTTTCTTTGATGAGATTCAAAACATTGAATATTGGGAACTGTTTGTCCGCCGCATTCACCGCGATAAAAACAAAGTCTTCATCACCGGCTCGAATGCATCCTTGCTCAGCTCCGAACTGAGCACCCGACTCACAGGCAGGCACATCGCCGTCGAGCTCCTCCCCTTTTCATTCAGTGAATATCTCCAGTACCACCAAGTCACCTACAATGACAAAAGCTTTTTAATCACCCAAGAAAAAGCCCTTTTAAAAAGGCATTTCAATGAGTTTTTAGAAACCGGCGGCATGCCCGAGTATTTGGAACACAAGAACCCCCTCGTCCTTCAAAATGTGTATGAAAACATCCTCTATAAAGACGTGATTGTTCGCTATGAGATCAAGGAAGTGAAGGCGATGCGCGAATTGGCCCTTACCCTCCTGAGCAATATAGGAACTCCCTTATCTTATACCAAGATAAAAAATCAATTGGGTCTAGGCAGCGTCAACACGGTGAAAAATTACATTCATTACCTAGAAAATGCCTATTTAATTTTCACTTTGGATCGGTTTTCATTCTCTGTTTTAGAGCAAGCCCTTTTGCAAAAGAAGGTCTATGCGATTGATACGGGACTTGCAAAGCAAATCGCCTTTCATTTTTCAAAAAAACAAGGCCGATACCTGGAAAATCTCGTCTACCTCGAGTTGCGAAGAAGACACAAAGAACTCTTTTACTACAAAACGAAAGAGAATTTGGAGGTTGATTTCCTAGTTCGAGAAGGGGCGCAGGTGGCACTCCTGATCCAAGTGACAGAGAGCCTGAAAGACCCAAAGACGCGCGAGAGGGAATACGAAGCGCTCCGCCAGGCGATGGAAGAGTTAGGAGTGAAAAAAGGGCTCATTCTCACGGAAGACGAAGAACCCGTAGACCCGGCATTCCCCGAGATAGAAGTGGCTCCGATCTATCGCTGGCTCTGCGGGCCCTCAGTCGTTTAAAGTGGCTTACTGGAAATGGCTCTTTTTGATATCGATGACGAAGCGGTATTTGACATCTTTTTTGAGCATCCGCGCATAGGCCTCATTGACCTTTTCCATGGGGATGATCTCAATATCGGCGGTGATCCCATGTTCTGCGCAAAAATCCAACATCTCCTGCGTCTCCAAAATCCCCCCGATCAGGGACCCCGCGAGTTTTTTCCTTTTGAAGATGAGATTCCCAACAGTAGGCGACGGATGGTCCCCTTCAGGTAACCCGACCAGACACAATGTGGCATCCCGTTTTAAAAGGACGATATAATCATCCATCTCATGAGAGCCAGAGACCGTATCGAGGATAAAATCGAAGCGATTTTGGTTCTTTTTCATTGCTTCCATATCTGTGGACAAGACCACCTCATGAGCGCCCAGCAGCAACGCATCACCGACCTTCTTGGAAGAGGTCGTAAATACGACCACATGAGCCCCCATAGCGCGGGCCAGCTTAACGGCCATGTGCCCTAAGCCACCCAGCCCCACAACGCCTACTACGGACCCCTTCCCCACCTTCCAGTAACGGAGCGGCGAGTACGTGGTGATCCCCGCGCACACCAAAGGGGCCACCCCCGCAAGCTGACTCTCCTTAAACTTTTTGGGAACGTGGAGCACATATTTTTCATCCACGATGATTTGAGTAGAGTACCCCCCATAAGTCATCTTGCCCGTTTGCGGCTCCGGGCTATTGTAGGTCAGAGTAAATCCCGTCTCGCAGTATTGCTCCAAATGGGCCTTGCAACTCGCACAAGTGCGGCAAGAGTCCACCAAGCAACCGACAGCAGCCAGCTCCCCCTCATGAAAAGCCTTTACCTCACTTCCAACCCGTTTGACCCGCCCGACGATTTCGTGTCCCGGCACCATAGGATAGACAGCACCACCCCACTCATTTCTAGCAGAGTGAAGATCGGAATGGCAGATACCGCAGTAGAGAATCTCTATGTAGACATCTTGTGGGCCTAACTCCCTCCTCTCAAACTCGAAAGGACCTAGAGGAGACGTGGCGGAATGAGCAGCAAACCCAAGTGTTTTCATGAATTCCACACTACTCTCTTTGCCGAATTTTCTCCAAGATGAAATCAGCCCGTTCCCGAGGAGATAAGCCACCCGGAACTACGATGAAATTGTGATGTCTACAGTACATTGCATAAGTGGCGACCTCCAGCTGAGCGGCTTCCCGAGCATTTTCCTTCCGCACATCTGTTTGAAGAGGGGAAAAATCCTCCTCATACGGCAGAACGAAAAACACCCCCTTATAGCGCTGATTGAGATCGATCGGATTTAGCAACGCATTGATCCCGGCCAACGTCTCAGTCCCCGCAAGCCGAAGACTCCTTGCAAAAGCGTAGCCGTCGAAAAGGCCCCGATCTACAAAAACCCTTCCCTTCGCAGAAAGATAAGGCCCCTCCCTCTCAAGCTGCAGCTTAAGGATGTCCAAAGTAAAGCTCTCCTCATTCCAAGGCTCCCGCACTCCAGACTGAATCTTACCCACAATCCAATCGGTAGCCGCCTCGTGAATGACCGCCTCCCCCTGTTTTTCCAATTCTTCAATAATTGAAGTCTTTCCCGAGGAAGGCCCCCCCGTAATCGCATACATCCATGCAGCAAAATAGACCGGCAACCACATCACAATTGATTCCCCGACATCATCGGAAGTTCTCCAGCAATAACGGTCTCATCTTCCTCTTTGACCCAATGAATTTTACAGATGAGATCGGTCGAGATCTCCTCCGTCAGCTGAAGCAATATACTCGCGTACTTATTGTACTCAGGCCACAACACCGAGTCCATAAACGGCTTTGCCACCCGAACCATCGCCGTGGTATATTTTTGCCGCGCATAGCGATACGTACGAATCCCATGCTTCGAGCAAATGGCGACAAACAGCCTCTTTTCCCAACGACTGTGCAGCCTCACCGTATACTCAATCGGTTGCGCAAGGGTTTTTTGCTGCAAGCGCAACTTGGCAAACTCAGCAGCCTGCCGCTCCCCCTCGCTCTTCGTCCCCGCGATGAGAGCCTCAATCTTCCGAATTTTGTCAGCGATATCCATATTATCTCCTATTGCCCACCCAACACCCCTCAAGATGGTCATCCACAAGACCCACCGCCTGCATAAAAGCGTACATGATCGTAGGCCCCACGAAAGTCATCCCCCTCCGCTGCAGATCCTTGGAGAGCGCCTCGCTCACAGCAGTAGAGACAGGAACCTCCTTCAAACTCTTACGCCTCGTGACAACCGGCTTATCCCCGACAAACCCCCACACATAGCGCGCAAACGAACCCCACTCCCCCTGCACCTGCAAAAACACCCGCGCATTTTGACGCACCGCATAAATCTTAAGCCGATTCCGAATGACACCCGGATTTTCGAGAACAAGGTCCAACTCCCCATCGCTCATCTCAGCCACCTGAACCGGATCGAACTGGTAAAACACCCGTCGATACTCATCCCGCTTTTTCAACACCGTCTCCCAACTCAAACCCGCCTGAGCCCCCTCAAGAACCAGCATCTCGAACAAAAGCCGATCCTCATGAACAGGAACCCCCCACTCCCGATCGTGATAGTCCGCATACAACTCCTTCCCCGAACCAAAACACCGCACCCGCTCATGCTGCAAAAGCCACTCCTTTCTCTCAATTCCCCCACCATAGCCACCCAAAGCCCCACTGCTATTGATCACACGATGACACGGAACCACAATCACGAACGGATTCGCCCCATTTGCCAGAGCCACAGCCCGAAAAGCCGTCGGCTTGCCAATCGCCACAGCCACCTCCGCATAAGACCTAGTCTCCCCCCTCGGTATTTTCCTAAGCTCCTCCCACACCCTCTTTTGAAAAGGAGACCCAACCAGCAAAAGAGGCGTCTTAAATTCCCGCAGCCGCCCCTGAAAGTACTCACCCAACTCCCTCTCAATCTGCGCAATCGGCCCCGTTTTTCCCGAGACCATCGGCACCCCCATCCTTCTCAGCCGCTTGCCCCCCTCAAACTCCAGAAGATAAAGAGCCTCCTCATCAGCCACCGCAGTCAGCACCCCCACCGGAGTCTGAATCCTCGCCATTTTCAGCACCGCGCTCCCCTTCAGCGGAGCCCCCTCCAAAAACTGCTCCACCGCACTCAACGGAAACGCCCCCTGATCACTCATGCCTTTGCTCTCGATCTTTTTTGCCACAACCACCAGGAAATAGTGGGGAGTATACGCACTTTCCAAATGATGTGCAAGAGCAATTGAAGAAAATTTATTGCGCACAAAATTCTGACTGATCTAGAATCCATTCCTTATGCAGGAGAAACCGATGCACCCAGCCAAAGACGATATTGCCAAAGCCTCTCAGCAGATCGGCTTGACAGATTCTCAAGCGGAAAGCTTGTGGCAGTCTTTGCAAGACATCCGAGCGAATAAGCCCAAGATCAATTTCGCATCTTTTCTCATCTACATTGGGTCGTTGATCGCTTTGCTATCCCTGACCTGGTTTTACACAGGTCAGCTCAAAAGCGGCTATGCCCTACTCACCTCTACAGCCTATGCCCTCATCTTTTTTAGTACCAGTTTCTATTTCTGGCACACCAAGAAGCTAAAAGTTCCTGGAGGATTGCTCTCTGCCCTAGGCATCGTCATGGTCCCCCCGATTGTCTACTCCCTTCAAAATGTGATGCATTGGTGGCCAACACCCTCTTCCGATCATTATGGGAGTTTTTATCGCTGGGCACACGGCGCTTGGGTACCCATGGAAATCTGTACACTTCTAGTTGCTTGCCTTGTTCTTTATTTTGTCCGGTTTCCTTTTATCACCGTCCCCATCTACTTCATCATATCCTTCATGTCCATGGATGCTATCGACTTACTCACTGATCCCGAGACTAACCATTGGCGATATTATTCCGCAGCCTCGATAGCAGTCGGCACCCTCCTCAATGTTTTAGCATTTGTTTTGTATCGAAAAGACCTCAAGGACTTCGGTTTTTGGGCCTATCTTTTTGGTATGTTTTTATGTTGGGGCGGACTCACCGGATGGAATACCCAGACGGAGCTGGGGGAGTTCATTTATTTTTCGATCAATGTCTTATTCCTCCTTCTAGCGCACTTTTTCCATCGTAAAATCTTCATGGTTTTCGGATCATTAGGGGTCGTTGTTTACATGAGCCACCTCGCCATGGTGTTTTCAGACTCTCTGATGTTCTCATACATTCTCGCAGCGATAGGGTTTTCGATTATGATGCTAGCGACCTTCCTACTGCGCTCAAAGAAAGTCCCCCAACTTGGCTAAAACTTCTTGAGAGGAAACCTGGGTTCTGGTTTAATCAGATGCTTTCAGAAATAACAATTTAAGCAGGGTATAGATAATGGACGGATTTTGGGTTGTGTTGGCGGCGATTCTAGGCTACATGGCAGTTACTGCTATTAGTTTTGGATCGACCTTAGCACTGATTATATCGTGGAGTCACCATCATTCAGTGCTTTGGGCGCTAGTGCATGGGTGGCTGAACTGGCTGTATGTCATCTATTATTGCATACGGCGTAAACCAGCAATTGCTTAGACTGCCTGTTCGAACGGCTACGCTATTCCCCCCGATTAATCTAGCGAAAAAAACCACAAAGGCATATTGTGTACGCTTTAACCGAGGAACCCTATGCGATGTGTATCTTTGATTCTCTTTCTCTCCGCCCTCTCTTGCTCACTCCTTGCTGAAGAAAATTATCCGAATGCCAAAGCATATCTAAAGCAATTCTATCCAAATTCAAACATACACATTAGTAAATATGGGGCGATTACATTCCATGCCCTCCCTGGCTATGCGTTCTTCAATACAGAATACTCAAGCGGACTGTTCTTTCGTGATAAGCGAGAACCCCTTCTATTGCCACCAGATTATGATCTTTCTGATACGTTGAGTTACCCCTTCCTCTTTTACTTCAGATACGACCTTGATTATGGGAAAAATCTACCCGCCCGCTACTTTATCTTAACGGAACAGCAAATGGCGCAGTTTTTTTCCAATCCTCTCGCTCAACATGAATCCCTGAATTTTCGTGGACTCTCGGAAAGTAACCTTTACCTCATCGTCCAAATCAAAAACATAGGACCGCGTTACGCTTCAGGGTCTTTGAGCTTTCCATTCTTTGATCAAACCTTCTTAATATCTGTTGATGCAGAGCCAAATATGAAAGAATTTTCCACCCATGTGCTCCCATTGGGGAGAATGGAAAGTAAAAATTTCCAAGAAGCCGAGGGTTCTCCTTATTCGCTAAGTAAATTGTCATGGGATCACTTATCTGTAAGCTTAACAGACGAAGAGCTCCTTGAGATTCTTGAGCAGATGAGAACCTCCCCCGGGGCAATGCCATGTGCAATAGATCTATCTTTAACAGAGGCGTGGCGACTGCATTCTCACTGTCACGTTGTTCAAAGCGAGAAGTGAGGACTAATGAACCCAAAAAACTGGACACGTTCCGTTTTCCGATCGATAGTTACGGACCCGCTCTCTTTGACTCTTTTATGTACCGCCTGTTCGGCCTACGATCTATCACAAACGCTCTCAACCACCTTGGTCCTCGCCTCTGGCAGTGCCTATATTTTTGATCGCTTGTAATCAAAAGCTACAAGAACGTCTTTGGCCATATTTATAATTCCCGTCCATTCAGGAGTATTGATGAAATTTGGTGGCCAACTGTTGTTCTCGTAGAAGTCACGGAATCGTTCATCAAATTTTCTTAAAATTCGAAATTGAGCCTCGGTGATCCCGAAGTCTTTGTAATAACCTAAAATCCCCTCTGCATCTAAGGAGTAGTTATTCACAGTTTCATCGAAATCGGTTCCCGGGGGCTTCCCTTGAAGCCACGTTCTTATTTGATACTCTACATCAGAAATGGATTCGATGGTTTCTAATAAGCCATTCAAAATGTCTTTTCTATTCTCTTCTGTTAACATCTCAATCTCTATAGACAAATTCATGATAGGGGATATGTCAGGACACCTGCAAAGTCCGTTGAGGACAGTACATGGCACAATCTTAACGCGAAGGCTCAAAGAAGGTCCATTATAAAGATCTTTGCGCCTTCGCGTCTTTGCGAAAAATCTTTAAATACGGACTTTGCAGGTGTCCTGGCCCCACTTCGAAGTCTTTACCTCAAGTTTACGAGCACTTGCGAGCTTGACAGCCAATGATTTAGATTATGGAAATTATTCAAAAAAAGATTGTGTATTGTGGAAAATCTAGGCAATGGGTCATCATGGAACCGTTTTTGATTCGTGGATGTTGATTTGTCCTCAATTCTTAAATACCTTCCCGGCTATGGGAAATAGTCCCTTGAATGGGCTCTTAACTCTTGATTGAGACGATTTAGAAGATTGATTTCTTCGTTTTAACATTTTTAAAATCAAACGTATGAGAGGTTATATGTCTATTAAACAAAAAACAAATCAATCTGTAACAAAAAATCAAACCGATCCCGCTCTTGAAGAGCTAGTATTTGAAGCCCATGCCCTGTTTAAGGCGCTAAACGCTGCCTCTACAAAAATCCGTGATCTTGAAAAAAGATTAGGAGAAATCAAAGCTCATTTTCCTTTTAGTTATCGTGTTTGCAAAGAGGGCATTCTCATCAACCCCATAGATGCTGATCGTGCAGAAATGCACAAGCGCCAGGCCTGCCCTTATCCATATCTCGGATACAATAGCTATCTAGAATGGAGTATCGCGTGGGAAGAAGTTGATAAATCTAAAGATTTTCGTTTGTTTATAATATCACGAAGGCAAGAATTCACTATTGCGGACGTTGAAGGCGATGCCTCAGAGTCTCGTTCACCTCTTGTTGATGAACTTGTATTCAAGAAGCCGCTGATTGAAACAGATCTCGCGACTAGACTCAAATTTATTGAGCACCTTCATTTCTTTATCCAAAAATTTAAAGAACATCTTCAACGCTATCGAATATCGATAGAAGAAAAGCAGATAGATTCTTTCGATGACACTTTCCCCTTTTAGGGGTTTTCTGCCGCGTCTTTCGCCATCAGGATTGAGTAGATTATCAACCCTTGGAAGAAGACGCGCGCATCATCCATCTGCAAAACACTCACAAACAGCTTCATCGAAATTGTGACATTCAGGGCCTCTCCCCTCTATCCATACCCTTACTTGATATTCCCTATCCGAAATACAACAAAGATTATCTAAAAAGTTTTTTAGTATTCTCTTTCTGACAATAAATGAAATTCTCGAAGGCTTTTTCATAGAGAGAAGGGAGCATCTGAACTATACAAATTCATATTAAACGAGGTCTCGCTCGGGTTCTATATCAGCTAAACCAATCTCTCTTCCATCAATATTGAAAACGAAAGCTTGGTTTTTCATAAGAGAGATGACTGTATGATAAGCCATCAATTCTCCCTTGTTATAGCCCTTAGAATCCTCTTTCGAATTATCCGCTTCTTTTTTTGCTTCTTTCGCCCGCTCTTTCAACAACGTTATTGAATTACTAAGATATCCTTTGACTCTTTCTTCATTCATAACATCGATCGTCCAATTGTCTTCCTCAAAATCTACATCAGGATTTCTATGGAGACCGAGTAAATCTATGTCAGGTTTTACATCCGCTAAACCTAACTCTTTTTGATCTATACAAAAGGCATACGCTTGATTCTTTAGAATAGTGATAATTGAATAATACCCCATTACTATCCCTTCAGCATAGTCATTAGAGCCCTCTTTTGGATTGTCCGCGTCTGCTTTTGCTTTTCTAGCCAACTTTTTCAAAAAAGTTATTGCAGCAACCACATACCTTTTAAATTTTCCATTATTCATTAGAAATCCTTTCGTCTAGAATAGACTGAAGAACGCTCTTTTGCTCTTCATACACCTGAATTTCTGTCGGCCATTTTTTATGAATTAAAGCTTCGCGTTGCCTTGGATCTAGTTTATCCCAATCCGGATAATATTTTGTTGGGTTCACTATTTTATCTTTGTGAATAGCGATCTGTTTTTCATAGCTATTAACACCTTTCTGAATCTCTTTGGCTGGCTTATCAAGATAATCTCTTACCATCTTTGCATGTTTATTTTGACTAATTGCAACCTTGTATACATCGCTCTCCGATTGAGAGACTAATATCTCCAAGCCGCTATTGATAGCGCTCTCCAAATTCCCAGCCTGTTTCAGCTGTCCCATTTCGCGGGGAGAAAACCCGAGCATCTCGCCGAGGTTGAGAGTTTTTTGACTCGTCTGGAGGGCCTCTGCTGCTTTTACGGTGTCTCCCAATGCAGCAGCGGATTCGAGGAGGAGTGTTTGTTCGGCGGTCCGGAGGCCTTTGCCAATGGCCCCTAACGCTTCTACGCCCTTTAGCCCTTTGGATGCTGCTTTAGCTAAGGCTCCGGGGATGAGGATATCTGCGCCATATTTACCAAAGGCGTAACCAGTGAGCTCCCCTCTTTTTTCTGAGGGGAGGGTGTCCCATTCAAGCACTAACTGGTGGATCTCAGGGGCAAGTGCCTGGCTGATTGTGCTCCACTCTTCTGAGCGAACGAGTTTACTGAGAGCCGCTATGGACTCGTACATTTGTTGACTCGTGTCGATCGGATGTCGGATGAGATCGGAGACCAGTAAGAAAAGCCCTTCCCCGGAATCGTACACACCTTTGGGGAGCCCTTTTACAAACCCGAGGCTAAATTCGGTAATGGCAAAGGGGTATTCTTTAGGGAGTTGGGATGCGTAAGTGTTGTAATCTACAATAGCGGGGCCATATTGACCCTGTTCGAAGAGGGTGATGCCCCGTTCTCGGTAGAGGTTGAGGTCATTGGGGGTGAGCTGGATCGCTTTGGTATAATCTCCGACGGCTTGATTGAGCTGTCCTGATTGGAAGGCATTTTGGCCGCGCCATTGGTACATGAAACTAGAAAATTCTGGGTTGGGTGGTGTGGGATTGAACGACTCAGCTTGGAAGAAGGCTGCCACAAATGGAGGCATTTCTGGAGTGGAGGTGCTGTTTGGACCGGACCAAAGCGGCGCGTGACCTAGTTTGGGAGCTTCTGGAATGTGAGATCCGTTGATGAGGGTTTCGGTAAACCAGGAGGGCGTTGACGGTTTAGAAGGGCCTGGATTACACGGAAAAATGCTCTCCTGCTGCATGTGGGGTACGAGGTCTGAATAGGGAATCACTCGATCGCCAAGGAGGAGACCGTTTTGTTGGAAATTGAATGTATTAGTGGGAATGGGGGACGGTGAGAAATTTTGTTTAGGAACAGAGAGATCCATTGAGGGAGGGGGGAGATAAGCCGGACCTGGAGTGGGTACGGTATTGTGCTGAGAAGGGTGGCCTGTCTTTTGATCGGTGGCATTGTCGAGGGCTCCGAGGGCAGCGGAAGCACCGGCTATTGCGACGCCTGTGGCGGTGCCGGCAGAGCAGACTGAGACAACGACGACGGCTGCGGCAACAGCCACAACAACGATTCCGGTGATGATGGCAGCTGTGTGTTTTTTCCAGGTTTTGGAGATCCATTTGCCAAATCCCACTTGGATAATCTGTCCATCAGCAGTGATTTTGAGTTCGGCGATTTCTTTATCTAAAAGGGAAAGTGCTTCGGGGTCTACTGTCCCCATACGAGCAAATTGCAGGGCGAGCAGATCAAAAGCGGGATGGCCTGACTCTAAAAGCACCATGATGCGAACAGCGACTTCTTGCGAAAAAATTGCGGCGTCTCCCACTAAAACGGGGCGCCCATCCCAGAAGCCCTCTTCAAGTGCCCACGAGGCGTAATCCATGCCTAGGCACTCTCCTGAATCACTATCTCCACTGACCTCTGACGCCATATTTTTCTCCTTTTTTTGAAGGAGTGGATTGTATAAGAAATCTTTATTTCATGGGAAGAAAATTTTTACATTTCGTAAAGCGGCAATACAAGGACAGGTTTCGTTGGACTTTTCTAGAAACACCCCTCCTGCTTTATTAAAAGCAATTTTTAACCTTATTTTTCCCACACAAACAAAACGAAATAAACATAAATTATACTAAATATTATTATTTTTATAGTTTCCAGTTAATGAAATACATGCGTATTATGCATAACCAAGCAAACAGAGGTGGTTTATGGAGATGAATAATTACACAAAAATTTATTGCATCCTTGGCAAAATTCTGTTGGGATGCGCTGGAGCAATTGTCAGCTTTCTGACAACCGGCATTTTATCAGTAGTCCTGGGGGCTCTTGCTGGATTTCTTGCAGGGCATTTTCTTGAAAAACTTATCGTTAATCAAAGCCTTACAAAAAATTAACGAAAGCTCTTTTTAAAAAAGAGCAACCTTATTATAATTCGCGCGAGGATAGGATGCATTGTTTAGAAAACGGACAGGAGTGCTGCTTAACTGAATTATTCTATTATAACCCCTCTGAGAAACGGTACGCTGATCTACAGAAGGGCTTAAAAGAGTATCGTTTTTTTCTCCTAAATACGTCCTTAGCCATTCAAAATCTACAGAACAAAAATCTCGAAAAATTTGATGCCCTTGTTGGCGAAAATGCTTGTCAAATACGAGCCATAAGAATCGCTTTAATCGCTTCTAAAGATCTAGAGACTTTTAACGATCTAGCCCAACGGATTACGAATGCTTTAAAGAAAGTCGATGCACTGCTGTTACCAGCATCTATTAACCGCTTGATGAGCCAGGGCCCCTCCCTGAGCGAGATCATCGATAAAAATGAATTACAGGTAAAGCTCTCCCCAGACCAAATGTTTGTAGTTCAATCCTTCATCTTATCTGAGATGAGGGAGTCTCAATCAGATCCCGAATTCACTAAATCCCTTTTTGTAATAGAAAAAATCGTTCCCGGTAAATTGAAATCCTCGAACCCACAAGTTTCTCTGTCTTTCCTGGACCGACTCGCTAGTAGACTGAGAAAATTGCTGTCCCATGCCTCTGTGGATTTCGTGAGACACACGGCGTCTTTTTTGCAAAACCGTCCTCTGATAAAAATGGTCTCCAAGAATTTCGGAATAGAACACAATAATTTATCCTGTATTCCTATGTTTTGGTCCTATAAGACCCTTCTCTCCCTAGCATATCATGAAAAAATTTCCTTAATTTTTCATGTAAAATTCCTAAGTAAATTAGACAATGGTTATCGAATTATTGATGAAGATTTTTTATTTTTCAGGCCCTGCCCAAATGACCAATGTTATCGGGAATGCATACCCACAGAGGAAGATTTCAAATCATCTGCTTGTGTTATTCAAGGGGCGGCTTCCTCCAACGGATCTCAACACCCCTCCTCAAAACTTCAATGGAAGCAAAGAATGTTAAAGCGTTCCCCAATTGATGTGATTTTAGCAGGGGCAGCCGATCATCGTCAGTACCCAGATCCGGAAAAGAAAATTCCCATTCAAAGCTTGGAATATGAGGATTACAAACAATTTGCTGAAAAATACGGATTTTCACTAAATAATCCAACTACCTTTTTCATTCAACATGTCTATGCTACCCAAGTGGGCAAAAAATTATTCTCTGATACTAATATTGAAGGACTTATGAACCAATCTTTTGCCACATCTCCAGCTATCAACTTCTAGCCTACAAAAAAACATCCCTTGAAATGAAATTAGAAAAACAATGACACTCCGGTTCTTGTGAAGTAGGAGGGTCTTCATCCCAGATGAGCAGTCCCAATGATTCCGTTCAGATCTCTCATGATCAAAGCTATATTCACTTGGCCAGCATTCAAAGTGCTTCGTTAGGTCTTCCCGCTGTGGTACTTGGCCAGCAGCTGACACAACAATACGGAGCAGGGATCGCCATTTGCTCTATCTTAGTTGGGAACCTGATCCTGTGGGCTATCTCCATGTCGATCATTTCAATGGCCATCGTCGATCGCACAAATGCCGTGCAAAACGTAAGGAATTATCTGGGCAAATATGGAGCCCTATTCATGACCGTGATCTTAATGATCGCATTCCTGGACTGGTTTGTGCTCCAAATCAATTCGTCTATCCCATCTATCGGCAACTACTTTGACCTCAAACAGGGGGATATTCTGGTTCGCACTGGTGCTGGCATCGGCTTTGTAACTGCACTTTTCGCAATTGGGGGCATCCGCTTTATTAAATGGGCCTCAGTAGCGAGCCTTCCCGGCCTATTCTGCTACTATGCCTACTCAATATTCCAATCCAGCCATTCTGCTTTCCCTTCCGTCAATTGGGGGTTCTCAATGCCAGCAATTATTGCTACTGTATTAACACTCCTGCCAGGGGCCATTAATTTACCCACCTTTTTTCGCCACGCCCGATCTAGAGCCGATTGTTATTTGGCCTTAACAATCATGATGATGCTGATTTCATTCTTTGAAATATCGACTATCTGGATGAACTTGTCAGGAGATTCTATTATGACCTATATGAGGTCGGAACACCCTTTCTACTCTTTTTTCACTTTAGTTTTCGTTATTTTAACCCTCATATTGACCAACTTACTCAACATTTACTTCGCCTCAGCTTGCTGGGAGACTTTTATACCTCGGTTTGAGGGCGCCAAAGGCTACGCAATCATTGGTCTGATTGGAACTGCAAGCTATACCTTCATCCAAATCTATGCTCCTGTCCGCTTTGTGGAAAACTTAGCTAATTGCTATATCGCCAGTCTCGGCGCTGTGCTGTTAATCTCGTTCCTCATTCGAATTATTGTAAGGCACAGGCCAAGAGCATTCGAACAGGGAATTAATGGGTTTTGTTGGTTGGTGGGATGCGCCACGTCCACTGCTTTACTGATTCAAGAATCTAGCAATGCCCATCCGTTGTTAATAGGAATTGCAGCCAGCATACTAGTTTTCTTACTTATTATTTTCATTGAGGAAACAATCTGGTCAATTAGCAACATCCAACTCGACCAATAAAATGCATACGACCCACGAAAAACACTTAGAGCTGCCAGATCAAAATCAATCTGCTTGGCAACTCGCCGCAATTCAACTCTCCGGCTGGATGAGTCTGCCTATTCTAGCTACCAGCATTCTGATTCTACAAGAGAACAGCTTTCTTGGAGCATGTCTAACAATCATCATCGGCAATGCCCTTTTATGGTTTATTCGGCTCGGAATCATCGCTATGAGCCATGAAGACCGGCAAAGCACGTTAGATGTTGCCAAAAACTATTTAGGAGCGACAGGAAGATATTTTATTTCAGTCCTTCTCCTTGTCTCGACGCTTGCGTGGTTCATTGCGCAAACTAACACAGCTAGCAGTGTCATCATGCATCTCCTTGCCATCAAAGAAAGCCCTGACATTGACCAATTCACTCAAATCAGCGTTTTTTTAGGGATTGTCAGCACTTTATTTTGTATGGGAGGAATGGTCCTATTAAGACGCCTCTCTACTTTTGCTTTACCGATCTTAATTTTTCTATTTCTGGTTATTCTATATGCATTGACTGACAGAACCTACCACGCTAATGGAAACCAAATTTCTCTTGCGGGTCTAACGTTAGTTCTTGCCACAAATTTAGGAATCACTTCAGACCTCCCTACTTTTTTTAGACATAGCCGGTCTTGGAACTCATCAGTTATCGCGCTTACAATCATCCAGTTAGTTAGCCTTATACTGGGTTTAGCCAGCCTCTATCTCGGATCCATACTCCAAGGAGAATTTGAGATTAATCAGATGGCAGTCCTCTCTTCAGGAGGAACCCTCCTCAGAAATGCCCTAGTTGCTTTTGTATTTTTATCCGTTATTTGTGCAAATGTTGCCAACGTCTATTCTGCCTCCGTGGGCTGGGAACTCATTGCTCCCAAAGCTTTGGTGGGTCGACAAGAGCTTTTTATCCTGGGTCTCGGCTTAACAACTGTTTTTATCCTAGTCTCGGGTCTTTTCTCTGTCGACTACCTACTCAACGCCTCCGATAACTCTTTAGTTAATTTGTGCCTAGTTCTTGTGATCGGCTACATCATCAGCAAAAGAAAAAAAGCATCTCCCGATTCGTTTGACCAAATCGTATATTTCACAGCCTGGCTCACCTCATCATTAGTCAATGGCTTTCAAATGTCCGGCCTACTTCTTTCTGAAATATCGCCATTCGCCACGAGCCTAATCATTATTACCATAATAACTACCACTAGCCTTACGTTAAAAAAATAATACAATGACAGTAAATAGTAATATTTTTTATATTGCATATAATTCCCTTCTCTGATAAAATTTGTGGTATGTTTGCCTGCAACATACTTGACCGCCTAAAGAATTGTGTCCCCGTTTCGCTCTCTAGAAGAGCTTCTGAGGGATGCGCCACCCTGAAATCGCTAAAAAAACGAATATTTGACGCGAGTACGGTTGTTTTTTCTGCTGTTGGAAACTGGCCCTTTTACGGTGTTGCCGCCTCATTTGGCAATCGCTATTCGCCTGGGCTGGGTAAGTTTTTAGGGGTATCTGAGGTTCTCTCATATTTCTTATTTCGAATCAAAAATTTCCAGGAAATCCGAAAACAGTTTTTCGGAAATACTTCAGACCAAGAACAGATGATTTTTTCTCCCGCTCGCCTTATGAGCGGGACTATCTCAGTGCCCGCTTCTCCGAGATCAGGAAGTACTATTCCCCTGTCAGAACTTCCCGATCAGGAACTGGTAGCCCATAACCAGGCCCCGACTTCTCGCAATTGGAAAACCGTTGCATTAAACACTACGGCTGCCGCCCTGGGAATTGTGGTTCAGTTCCCAATCATGATTCTTGTCTATTATGGAAATGAAGAAAACCTAGTTTACCCTTTAATCACAGGAATGTGCGAGGGGTCTTTCACGATTCTATCTTTGTTACTCAGCATTCGCTCATCTCAAAAGCTTGTCACTTCTGATGAAGCTGTTGATCCAGAAATTGAGCGCAAAAAAGCTATTATTACAGAACAAATAGGCCGTTTCTTAGAAGAACTTCCAATAAAGTATAAAGACCCCGATTTTGTTACCCGTATCAATGCACTGTTTTCGGATGATGCCCAGGCGTCAGATGAGTCGCGCGGAAGAGCTGTATTAGATCTGATTTTAGAAGCGCAGGGATTGCCAGAAATTGACAAGGGCGCTTGGGACGGCCCATTGAACAAGTTGGCAGCAGGATTGGGCCTTTTTATAGCTGGATATCTCACCGCTGTAAATGCGGCCGTCACTTATAAAGGGATTACTGACTGGAAGCCCGACCAGGAGGCCCTGGCCGTAACTGCCACCACTGTCATTAGCCTCTCTAACATCCATCTTCTTAGCAAATTATGTGTCGATTCAGCGAAGGTTTATTACGCGAATATGCGCGATTTAGCTAAGGGGCAATATCGTCCTCCCTTAGCACAAGTCATGTCTCCTACTACATGGCTTATGGGAAGAACCTGTGCTACTGCGCTTTCTTGGTCTAGTTTTGGAACTACAGGCGTTGCTGCAAGAGACTACGTTCCCAAAGTGGGGACCGCTCTTATCGGTCCAGCACCGGTTTCATCAGCGCTGCTCCTTCGAGAAAGCCTTGAAAGTGTATCGGATGATGTAGTTCTTTGGGCAAGCTGCCGGTCTAACGCCACAAATACAAAATTCCGTGACCTTCATAGCGCCGTTATGCAACTAAAAGAAACAATTCCTGAATTAGGCCAAGAGTCCCTTAGAAAGATTTTCTCCCAGTTACCCGACCTGCAAGAGCCTGTTCCCAGACCTCGACCTATTCCAGACAGCCAAACACCCCTCCTAGCCTACGCCGAACCAACCTAAGCATCCTACTTCTGAGAGTGGCATGGCGGCCTCTTTCATAAATTTCCCACGTCGGGGCACTCTGCTCTTTTTGAAGAACTTCTTCCCTCAGAAAGAAGAGTCTCTTACTGTTAAGAAAATCAAGGAATCCGGCGATTGAGGAGTGTGAGGGTAGCTTCTACGATATCCTTCCCCTTATAGTAGGTGACGATCTCTTCTCGCTTTGCTTTATACGCTTGCTTCAGGCTCTTTGTCTCTTCTGATTCGGGGTCGCATGCAAATAGAGGATAAAACAGGTCTGAGGGGTCCCACGGCTGGAAAGACAGGGCTTTTTGATTGAGCTGATCTAAATGAGATTCCTCTTCTTC
>CAYHED010000007.1:0-20131 GCA_964355615.1 uncultured bacterium | reverse complement strand
GGAATCACGAGCGGTATCTTTATGGATGAACACCCCCACGCACTCCAAATTATCCACACGCTAAACAAGGCTGGCTTCATCGCCTATTACGCAGGCGGCTGGGTACGCGACTTTCTCTTAAAACACCCCTCTGATGACATCGACATCGCGACCAATGCCCCTCCTGAAACCATCCAAGCGCTCTTTCCCCACACGATTCCCGTCGGGATTGCCTTTGGGATCGTCATCGTCGTGATTGAGGGGCGCCAATTTGAGGTAGCCACTTTTAGGCAAGATCTCGACTACCATGATGGGAGACGCCCCTCTCGCATCGAATTTACCACCGCGGTCGAAGATGCTCGGCGGCGCGACTTTACCATTAACGGAATGTTTTACGACCCCCTCACGGAACAAATCTTCGACTACGTCCACGGCAAGGAGGACCTCGCAGCTAAAATCATCCGCGCGATTGGCAACCCTCACCAACGGATCCGAGAAGATCGCCTCCGGATGATCCGCGCCATCCGCCTCTCGTGCCGCTTTGGGTTCGCGATTGAACCCGCCACCGCCGCCGCGATCCGCGCGCATGCCCAAGAGCTTTTTCCTGCGGTCGCCATCGAGCGCATTTGGCAAGAACTCACCAAGGGGCACGCTTTTGGAAAACTGTTTCCCATGCTGCTCGGTCTCCATGAGTTTGACCTCCTCGAGGCCATTTTCCCTGAGCTCAATATTGAGGGGCTCATCGTTATTGAGGAGTATCCGGAGGAGGCCCCCGTCATCGCATCGCTACTGCCCCTCTTTCCCCACAGCACCCTTCCCCAACAGATCGCGCTGTGCCAAAAACTCAAGCTCTCCAAGCTCGACCAGCAATTTGTCGCTTTCTTGTATTCCGTGCGCCATGAGAAGCCTAAAGACCTCTTTGAGTGGGCCCACCTCTACGCAAACCCTTTTGCCGAGGTCGCTGTCCAAATCAGCGCCGCTCATACACCTAAGAGCCAGAGAGGGGCGTTCTTGGCCGAACACCAGAAACGGCGCACCCTCCTGGCCCGCTCCATCGAGCGCATTGAGCAGCGCGACCCAGTAGTCAAGTCTGTGGACTTGGCAAACGCCGGCATTGCTCCGGGCAAAGAGATGGGAAGGTTATTGCTGGAAGCGGAAAAAATCTCGATCAATGAGCAGATTCATGAGCCTGGACCTATTTTACGGAAGATACTGCGTCGATAGGGAATAACTCGTACTGCGACCACCCTCTTCGTTTCTAACGAGGACCCCCTTTTCAATGAGGTCGAGGATGTCTCGATGGGCCGTATCTTGGGAACACTTTGCGATTTGCGCCCATTTAGACGAAGTCAGCTTCCCAGAAAATCCCTCAACCAATCGATGGATCAGTTTCTTCTGTCGCTCGTTGAGAGATATTTTTGCAAGAGACTCCCAGATTCGGGTTTTATGAATCACCCCTTCGAGGGTGGATAGCGCCTTATCGATGGCTCGGATGAGGCAATGGAGAAACCACTCAATCCAAGGGGTCACATCGAGCCCCCCTTGCTGAGTCTGCTCTAAAATGGCGTAGTAACCCTTTCTCTCGACCTGGATCTGTGCGGACAGACTGTAGAAGCGGCGAGAACTATTTTCTGAGCGCGCTAGTACAAGATCGGCAATGGCGCGCCCGATGCGCCCATTCCCATCATCAAAAGGGTGGATCGTCACAAACCACAGATGGGCCAAAGCGGCCTTCAGGACCTGGTCCATGGGTTCTTTCCGGTTGAACCAATCTAAGAAAAGGGACATCTCGTGCGCTACCCCTTTTGCAGCGGGAGCCTCGAAGTGGATTGTCTCCTTGTCTCCATAACCAGAAATGACCTGAACAATCCCTTTACGCCACCCCCCTACTGTGATTTTTTTAAAATCACTGCGCCCCTTGGGGAAAAGGGATGTGTGCCAATGAAACAGCCGTTCTGACTTAAGCGGCTCATCGAATTTTTGGGTCGCATCCAGCAGCATCTCTACGACGCCCTCAATATTGCGATCAACTGGGCTTGACGCAGCGTCCTCCACTCCCAGCCGCCTTGCGACGGAAGACCGGACCTGAGCGGGATCTAGGATTTCCCCCTCGATCTCGCTGGATTTAACCACGTCTTGCGTCAACGTCTGCACCACCAGCTGCTCTCGGAACGAAAAGCCAACCGACTCCATCCGTCCCATCAGACGCCCCTGCCCATGCCGTACCTGCATGAGTAGCTCGGAGAGCCTCTCCGAATCCCAGACAAACTGGGGCCAACCTTTTTGCTCGTAGATGTACATGCTCCTCACTGTACCAGCTATTCTCCGCAAAGCCAAGTCTAATCTCCGCAAAATATGCGGAGATTAGGCTATTTATTCTCCGCATTGAATGTAAGTCATTAATTATTAGGGAAATAAAAAATCCCCGCGAGAGGCGGGGATTTTGCGCAAAAAAGAGATAGCGAGCAACTATTACTGTTGCTGAGCTTGTTGTTGCTGATGAGCAGCACCGGCAGCAGACTTACGTCTACGGCGAGTTTTTCTCTTAGTTGCTACTTTTCTTTTTGAGTGTTTTTTTACCGCTTTTCTTTTGACTGATTTCTTAGCAGCCTTTCTTTTTGTTGCTTTTCTTTTACGCACAGCCATGATTTCCTCCTATTGTTGTGCTTAACTCTCCGATTGCAACATTGAGAATTTATTTGCAACGACAAATCAATAAAGTCATGTCGTCATGCTGCGGAATACTTTGTGCAAAAAGTTCCACTTCTTCGAGGAGAAAATCGACTATTTGTGCGGGCATTTCTTTTTTTTTGCGAAACAAAAATTCTGTGAATCTTTTTTTTCCGAACAATTGATTATCGGGATCGTGAGCTTCGGTAATTCCGTCCGTGTACAAGCATAAAAGATCGCCCTCCGCCAGGACCACTTCTTTCATCGAGACTGCATCGAGCTGCTGAGCGCCGACAGAGATCCCTCCCGTCGACAGCTCATGCATCTTCCCTCCCTGCAGCAAAAAGGCAGGGGGATGCCCTTGAGAACAGTACCGTAGCTTTTTCCCAATCGGGTCATACAAACCAATCCACAAGGTGGCAAACATGCTGCTGTGCTGTGCATCGAGCCAAAAGAGGTCGTTGGCGCGGATCACAATTTCTTGCAGGTCGGGGGTCGTGTTGGCGAGCGTCCGAATGGCGCTGCGCAATCCGAGCGCGTGCAAGCAGGCCGAAACCCCTTTTCCCGCCACATCTGCGATCACGATGAGGAGCTCTCCTTGAGGAGTGAGAAAGAGGTCGTAGAAATCGCCGCTGACCTCTTTGGCGGGCAAGTAGCCGGGGGCGATGAGGAGCCCCGCATCTTCCGGGATGTGGGTGGGGAGGAGATTTTTTTGGATCTCGTGTCCAATCCGGAGCTCTTCCGCCAGCCGCTCTTTGAGCAACCGCTCTTTTTCTGCCTCTCTCTGGTGATGGAGTAGTTGATCGAGCGTCTCATTGAACTGCTTTCCCAGTTGATTGATCTCAAAACCCATCCAATCGGGCTGGTAGCGAGCATGGATCGCCCCCTCAGAGACTCTCTCTAGCGTCGAGCAAAGCTTTCTCATCGGCCGGCTGATGCGGCGCGTGAGCCAGATCACAGCCCCGCCACCCAAAACCCCCACGCAAAAGAGGAGCGTGCCCAATCGATAAAAAAAGTCGCTGTGGTGCCAAGAACGGATGAAAGAATGGGGCAGTGATGCCGTCAAATGCAAAGGGGTATTTGGAATCGGCACCTCGACCATCAGGCTATGATTGGCTGGCACTTCCTTTTCAGAAATGACAAATCGGATCGGATACGGAGAAGCCGGATCGGATGCGGTCCAGCTCTCGATGCTCCCTTCGGGATCGGCCACAATCCGCGCTACCCGCTCTTGGGCCACTAAGAGCAAAATAGCCTCTGTGGACACCACCTTCTGCCGGTATTCCTGCCGGTAGAGGAGAACGCTTTGCAGCAAGAGAGGGATCACCAAAAGGAGTGAGACGATCAGGACAACCCGAGAGGCCAGGCCAAAATGGAGCTTTTTCGATATTTTGAAATCGGTCATACTAAAGCCCATGCTAACAAAAAAGATCTTGAGCTTACAACACCCACTTGTGAAACACTGGGTCCGTCTACGTAAAGAAAAGCCCTATCGCGAAGAGACAAAGCGGCTCCTCATCATGGGAGAAAGGGAGGTTTCTGAGCAACCGATCCAAGTCCTGATTTCCACAGAAGATTCTGACATCCCCGCCCAAGAGCACTACCTCGTCTCTGAAGAAATTTTGAAAAAAATCACCGGCCTAGAGGCCCCTTCAGGGCTCGCCGCTGAGGTGAACCTCCCCCCGCCCCAAGACCTCCGCGCTAAAAAACGGCTCCTCATCCTCGACCGCCTAGCCGATCCCGGCAACTTAGGCACCCTCCTCCGCACAGCGCTCGCCCTCGGTTGGGAAGGGGTCATTGTCACTCCTCACACCGTCGACGTCTTCAATGACAAGGCCCTCCGAGCGGGGAAAGGGGCCATTTTCCACCTTCCTTACATGGAGATGGGGGAAGAGGAGATCCTCAAGTGGGTGACTAAAAAGAAAGTGCACCTCTACGTAGCCGATACGGAGGGCGAGCCTGTAAGTACCCTGCGCCCCCAAGAACCCCTCGCCCTCGTCCTCAGCTCTGAGAGCGCAGGCCCCAGTCCGTGGGTAGAAAAACTCGGAATCAAAGTGACCATCCCGATGAAGCCGGGAGTAGAGTCCCTCAACGTCGCCTCATCCGGAGCCATCTTGCTCTATGCTTTTTCACTTGATTAACAGGACTTTTCCTGAGGACAGCTCGTAATAACCGCCGACGATTTTTAGCTTGCCGGCCTTTGAAAGATAGCCAACAGCGGACTGATCTCCGAGGGATTTGAGAGAATTGACGATATAGGCCACGTTGGCCTTGATGGCGGCTTCCACCGAAAGGTTCTTTTTCCCCTCTAAGGCGGGCTCGATGAGGTTGGCGACATCTTCGATCTCGGCGGTCTGCCCTTTCAACACGGCACTTACGGCGCCACAGTTTTGGTGTCCCATGACAAAGATCAGAGCCGCCCCTAGGTATTTCACTGCATATTCGATACTATCTAGCTCGACCGGTCCCACGACATTCCCCGCCACCCGGACAATGAACAGATCTCCGAGCCCTTGGTCGAAGATGATTTCCGGGGGGACGCGGGAATCTGAGCAGCCGACGATCACCGCAAAAGGGTTTTGCTTGGCGACAATCGCCTCGCGCCTCTCAACCGTGAGGTTGGGATGGAGGAGTTGATCCGATGCTGAGCGGCCATTCCCCTCCATCAGCTTCTGGAGGGCGGCGTCGGGCGCCATCATGATCAGAGATGCTAGACATACTGCTATCATACCCTTCTGCTACAGGAGCCTAATTTTTTTGGCAAGAGAAGTAAGACTCAAACGGTGCTGAGGGCCCCTCATACCGGTCCCAGCCGCGTCCTAAAAACGAAGTGCAGCGAGCTCCCCCAATAGGGCCCAACTCCTGTACAGGGGGGAAATAGGCCCAGCGAGGCAGGTTCTCTGAGTCAAGCTGTTGGATCAAGTCTCCTCGATGGGCATAGATGCAATCCTTACCGCAGCTGCATTCAGAATATCTACAAGTCTCTGATTTATACAGCGGGTTTCTTAAGAGACCAATGGCAAGCTGGATTACGCGAGAATGGGCAAAATCGCATTCCCCTCCGCGAAGAAACCGACATTTCTTTCCATGAATACAGATTCTCGATTTCCAATTGGATTTCTCTTGCTTCCAATCCCAGGAAAGGCTGCTCAACTTCTCAAACATCTCCCAAACAAGCTCATTGAAGGCATTGGGATTTTCTCTACAAAGTTGCAGCTCCTTTGTCACTGAGACAGGAGTGTCGAACTGCTGGATCCATTTCTTCGGAGTACCACAATGCGGCTTACAGAGAATGACCTGAACCGAGATATTGTTCTGCTGCAAGAAGATCATAAGTCCACCGCCAACTGCTGTTTGAGTGTTTGGATGATCCCTGGAAACATCGCCGCCACTTTGGATGCCATGCGGGGGCTGTACTCTGTCTGTACTTTCTGGACGAGGTTCTTCCACTCTTGGGAGGAGCTGCACTTATTCAGTAGTCGCAATTCCTCTTCGGTAAATCTTTGGGCAATCGAGGCTCTCCAGATCGGAATGAGGATCTGCTGCACCCATTTTGAAATTTTGGATGCCGTTTTATTCAGACCCAATAGATCGGGCTGCCTTTCTATCTGAGTAATGATCTCTTCAGCAAGAGGTTTTAGACTCTCTTCCACATTGAGATGGCGCAGATAGGCATCGACTAAGGGCATTTTTTTCGACCACTTTTCTAAAAGCTTTTCATTTCGCAAATCGGGTAGCGCGCCGCTTAAATCACGCTGGCTGAGAAAACGAAATACCTCTTGGTTGCAGACGGCTTCCAATCCTTGCAGTTTTCTCATCACATGTTGGAAATCGGCATTTGTCGTTTTCACATAGAGCGCCAATTCAGGTCCAGACAACGCTGCCTCTGCCTCTTTTTCGATTGCCGGTCGCACCTCTGCATTATAAATTGCAGTCCACAGCTTGGGAAATTGCTCACACTGACTGCGAGAACCATTTTCCAGCTGCAATTGAGCAAATAAAAGAGCTCCGATTTGTGCAATCTGCTCGTCTGCTGTTAAAGCGACAAATTTCTTCGCCATTTCCACGGAAGAATTATAATTATTAGAAACTGTTCCCATAAGCACCTCTGTTATTTTTTTGTACATCTATTATACACGAACAAAAATAAAACACAAATTAAAAATAATACTATAATACTAACAACGAAATGACCCACAACCCACTTAGCAAAAACATGTTAAAATAGTTATAGGAACTTATAGCGACTTTTTGCTATAAGTGGTTATAACTACCTATAAGTTGGTATAAGAATGGACCCCATTAAGAACCCTTTCTCTCCTGGTGCCGGTTCCCCTCCTCCAGAATTGGTGGGGCGCGATCCCGACCTCGAACAGGCCCGTATTCTCTTGGGCCGTATTCAACAAAAGAAATCTGAAAAAAGCATGCTGCTCACAGGACTGAGGGGGGTCGGCAAGACCGTATTGCTCAAGGAAATCCAGCAACTAGCAAAGGAGAGTGGTTACCGGACCATTTTTATTGAGGCACATGAGGATAAGCCCCTAGGCTCACTCCTCATCCCCTATCTTCGAAGCCTCCTATTCAACCTGAATCGAATGGCTGGGGCCAGTGAAAAAGTCAGACGCGGGCTGGCAGTGCTGCGCAGTTTTATTGGGGCCATCCAACTGACCGTGCATGATATCACTGTCAGTATCGATATCGAGCCGGAGGAGGGATCGGCTGATAGCGGTGATTTAGAGATCGATTTACCCGATCTTTTCGTTGCGATTGGGGAGGCTGCCGAAGATCGCAAATGCGCGGTTGCACTATTCATCGATGAGATTCAGTATTTTAGTCAGAAAGAACTCAGTGCTCTGATCGTGGCCATGCACAAGATTCAGCAACAACAGCTCCCTCTGGTCCTCTTCGGAACGGGCCTACCCATATTACCGGGTCTTGCTGGAGAGGCAAAGTCCTATTCAGAACGCCTTTTCAACTTCCCAGATATCGGAGCCTTATCGCAAGCGGATGCTGCAAGAGCTTTGGAGGAGCCTGCGCGGGCTGTGGGCGTGGTTTTCGAGCCCGCTGCTTTAGAAGAGATCTATCGCCTCACAAAAGGTTACCCGTACTTTCTCCAGGAGTGGGGGTACCAGTCTTGGAATTTGGCTCCAGCCAGTCCCATTACTCTGGAGATTGTTCGGGAGGCCACAGCCGCAGTCATCCCTCGCCTCGATAAGAATTTTTTCAGGGTCCGGTTTGAGCGGTTGACTCCTAACGAAAAGTTCTTTTTACGCGCTATCGCCGAACTGGGTCCAGGAACTCACCGGATTGCGGAAGTGGCCGACCTCTTAAATATGAAGCCAACAAGCCTCAGTCCGGTGCGAGCCGATTTGATTAAAAAGGGGATGATCTATAGCCCTGCCTATGGAGAACTTAGCTTTACAGTGCCCCTGTTTGATGGGTTCATGACCCGAGCCATTCCCGAACTGAGGTCTCCTGCATGAACCTTTATTCTGACTTTGAAGAAGACTTCCACTCCAAAGACCGCAAGCAGGGGCGCAAAGATCGCAAACTGGCTCAATCAGGCGACCGCTCCAAGTTCAAGAAAACGGACCTGACCGCAAAAGTAGCTGAGATCTTAGACCCCCATCTAAAACGGGGCCGGGTGATTGCGATCACGGGGGAAGGGAGCTGGGTAGACTGCGAGGGGGCGACCTATCTTTGCTCTCTCCGGGGACAGCTCAAAAAAGAGGTCATGCGGATCAAAAATTTGCTCGCCGTGGGCGACTTTGTCCGTTTTGACCCCGCAGGGGAGGGCGAGGGGACCATCATTCAAATCGAGGAGCGCTATTCGGTCCTCGCAAGAACCGATATCACCGGCAGGAAAGAGCAGCTGATCGCCACCAACATCGACCAGGTCATCATCATCGCCTCCTTTCTCAATCCCCCTCTCAAACCAGCCCTCATCGACCGCTACCTCATCGCAGCGGAAAAAGGGAACCTCCACCCCATCCTCATCATCAACAAGGTGGACCTTTTGAGTGAAGCCTCGCAAGAAGAGCAAGAGCGCTTTCGAGAATTTTTGAGTGTGTATGAACTCCTCGGATTTCCTATCTTGTCCTTGAGCACGAAAACCGGAGCGGGCATTGAAGCGCTCCATTCCCTTCTCGTGGGTAAAACCTCTGTTTTTTCCGGCCAATCGGGCGTAGGGAAGTCCTCTTTGCTCAACTCCTGTTTTGGACTGCAGCTCAAGACAGGGCCTATGGATCAAAAAACGGCTAAAGGGACCCACACGACCACCACGGCTCGCCTGATTCCCCTTCCCGGCGGCGGCTACTGCGTCGACACTCCCGGCATCCGCAGCTTTGGAGTCTGGAGCTTACAAAAAGAAGAAGTCCTATCCCACTTCACCGATATCGCCGCCTTTGCCACTGACTGCCGCTACAAAGACTGCGCGCACCGCAAAGAACCCAATTGCGCTGTCCAAAAAGCGCTGGAAGAGGGTAACCTCTCCCAGTTGCGGTATGAATCGTACTCCTCCCTCCTCGATGAAGCGACCGGAGGCATTGACAATCGAACCAAACGGAAACAGGAACCTGAAACATGACCCTCATCCAATCGTGCCACGCCCTTGAAATCCTCGACTCTCGGGGCAATCCCACCCTCAAAGTGACCGTGCGAACCGTGGATGGCGCTGTAGGATCTGCCGCAGTCCCCTCAGGCGCTTCGACCGGCGAGCATGAAGCGGTCGAATTGCGCGACGGCGACCCCAAACGTTACGGCGGCAAGGGCGTCCTCAAAGCAATCGCCCACGTCAACGGCCCTCTAAACAAACTCGTGCAGGGCAAATCGGTCTTTGAGCAAGAAGCCCTTGATCGAGCGATGATCGCACTCGACGGAACCCCCAACAAAAGCCGCCTTGGCGCCAATGCACTGCTCGGCGTTTCATTAGCCGTCGCCCACGCCGCAGCACATGCCCGCAAAGAACCCCTCTACCGCTACCTCGGCGGCAGCGGGGCAACGTTGCTCCCCTGCCCCATGATGAACATCCTCAACGGCGGCGTCCATGCAGACAACGGTCTTGATTTCCAAGAGTTCATGATCCGCCCGGTAGGTGCCCCCTCCTTCAAAGAAGCCATCCGCTGGGGCGCTGAAATCTTCCACGCCCTCAAAGCCATCCTGAAACAAAAAGGGCTCTCCACCGCTGTGGGCGATGAAGGAGGCTTTGCTCCCCACGTAGGCTCCCATGAAAAAGCGCTCGACCTCATTTGCCAAGCGATCGAAGCAGTCGGCTTCCGGCCAAAAACAGACGTGACCATCGCCCTCGACCCAGCCGCCTCAGAATTTTACGCGCACGGCCTCTATGGAAAGCGCACCACTGAGCAACAAATCGCCTACCTAGCCGAGCTCGTGAACAATTACCCCATCGACTCGATCGAAGATGGCCTGGCGCAAAATGACTGGAAGGGGTGGACCGAGCTGACTCGCAAGATGGGCAAAGAGATCCAACTCGTCGGAGATGACTTGTTTGTCACCAACGTGCAGTTCCTCCAAAAAGGGATCGAGCAACATGCGGCGAATGCCATTCTGATCAAAGTCAATCAGATCGGCACCCTCACAGAGACTGTAGAGACAATCGCGCTCGCCAAAAAGCACCACTACAAAACGATTATTTCCCACCGCTCGGGAGAGACCGAAGATACGACGATCGCCGATCTCGCCGTCGCCTACCAAACCGGCCAAATCAAAACAGGCTCCCTCTGTAGATCCGAACGGACCGCCAAGTACAATCGCCTTCTAGAGATCGAAAGGGAACTCGGCGGTCAGGCCGTGTTCATGTAAAGCGGCTTTACATCAGCTCAAGAGCCTCTTGCCTAAAAATCCTTTTCCGCTTATTTCTACGTCTATGAAGCACACAATTGCTCTCTTCGGCGAAGCGGAAAAAGGGGCTTTTAGGACTCCTCACATCTTAAAGGCATTGCCTCAGATGTTTGATTATTTAGGGAGTCCTCCTCGCGATAGCGAGGGGCTCTTTTTTGCTGTACAAGCTCTTCTCTACACGCGGGAAGTGGTCTTTTTCCGGGTGGAAGAAGAGGGGTTTAGCGCGGGAGATTACTTTTCCGGGCTTAAATTCCTCACAGACCGCGAGCAGATTCGGCAGGTTCATGCCCTTTGTTTACCAGGTGTGGGGAATACCGAGATCCTCGATGCCTTTCAGAACGTGTGCCGCATTCACGATTCTCTGCTCATTACGTCGCAGAAAGATCTCTACGACTATCTAACTTCACACTGATGCTGGTTGGACAGGCCAATACTTTGGCTCCCAGAAGGTCGCTTGGATGGCTTGTTCCAATGCTTCGGCGGAGGTTTTGGGAGCGACTCCCTCTTTTTGGGCTTGGAGCCCGATGGCAAGGGCGAGTTTCTTGGCAACCGAGCGCACTTGCTGAGGTTCAGGAAACAGGCGGTCTTCTGGATGCTGTAGGGCGGGGCTGAGGCTGCTCAGCGTTTCAGCTGCGGTGAGGAACATTCCTGGGGTCACCCGAGTGGCTTGGGCGGCAAGGACTGCGAGTCCCATCGCGGGGAAGATGTAGTAGTTATTGCACTGGCCAATTTTATGCACCTTACCATCTAGGGGGACGTCGGGAAAGCAGGTGCCGGTGGCGATCAGTACGTTGCCTTGGGTCCAGCGGACGATGTCTGCGGGATCGGCTTCGCACTGCGAGGTGGGGTTGGAGAGGGGGAAGACGATCGGGCGTTTAACGCCTTGCGCCATCTTCCGAATCACCGCTTCATTGAACACGTGAGGGCAGCCTGACACGCCGATGAGGATATCGGGATGGAGCTTGTCTACCACCTCTTCTAAAAAGAGGGGTTTGGTCGGATCGAGTCCTACCGCTTTCACTTTCTCGGGGGATTGGGCATATGGGAGCTGGAAGGAGGCTAAATTGGGCATCCCTTGAATCAGGAGCCCTACTCGGTCGATCATCCAAATGTTGTGTACGTCTACAGCGAGGCGCAGTTGATCTGCGATCCCGGTCCCGGCGGAACCGGCTCCATAGATCACGATCCGCTGCTTTTTTAAATCCCCTCGGTTGACTTTGACTGCAGATAAAACGCCGGCGAGGGTCACCGCTGCTGTTCCCTGAATATCGTCGTTGAATGTACAGATCTGGTCTTTATACCGATCGAGCAGGGGGCGGGCATTGGCTTTGCTAAAATCTTCCCACTGGATGAGCACTTTGGGATACCGTTTCACAATCGCTTTGACGAATCGATCGACAAATTCTTGGTACTCGGTGCCCTGGATGCGGGTGTGTTTCCATCCGATGTACCTCGGATCTTTGAGCCGTTCTGGGTTATCGGTCCCCACGTCTAGGACGACGGGGAGGGCGATGCCGGGATAGATCCCTCCGCAAGCGGTGTAGAGGGAGATTTTCCCGATGGGGATGCCCATTCCGCCGACGCCTTGATCGCCGAGCCCTAAAATTCTCTCTCCGTCGGTGACGACAATCACTTGGACATCAGGGAGGTCGATATTGGCGATCATCACCTCCATTTTGTCTCGGTCTGGGTAGGAGAGGAAGAGCCCGCGCGGTTGCCGATAGATCTCGTGGAACTCTTGGCAAGCGAGGCCGACAGTGGGGGTGTAAACGATGGGGAGCATTTCGGCGATATGTGTTACAAGGAGTCGATAAAAGAGCGTTTCGTTGCGGTCTTGTAAGCTGCGCAGGTAGATGTGGCGACTGAGGTCCGATTGTTTTTTCTTATACGATTCGTAAGAGCGCAATATCTGTTCATCGAGGGTCTCTTCCGCAGCGGGCAGCAGCCCTGTGAGCGCCAAAGCGTCTCGCTCTTCTGAAGTAAAACAGGTCCCTTTGTTGAGAAGCGGGTGGCGCAACAAGTTCTGTCCGCGAAGTTTTGTGCGGAGGGTTCCGTTGTCGATCTTAAAACTAGTCATCGGAGGGCTCCGTCATTTTTTTGGGGTCGACGTGGCTGTCAAATTCTTCTCCGGTCAGGTAGTTGAGCTCGATGCAAGCAGCTCGGAGGCTGATGTTCTTGGCGTGGGCGAGATCGGCGATTTTGGCGCACTTGTCATACCCCAAAACGGGGCTGAGCGCGGTGACGAGCATCAAAGAGGCGTGAACATACCGATCGATCTGTGCCCGATCCACCCTGAGACCTTGGATGCAGTACTGAGTAAACATGTGGACCGCATCTTTGAGAAGGAGGGCCGAGTGGAGGAAGTTAAAAATCAAAACGGGCTTAAAGACATTCAATTCAAAGTTCCCCTGCGATCCGGCGATTCCGATCGTTGTATCGTTGCCCATCACCTGGGTTGCGACCATCGTCAGAGCCTCGCATTGGGTTGGGTTGACCTTGCCGGGCATGATGGATGACCCGGGCTCATTTTCGGGCAAAATGAGCTCAGAGAGACCGCAGCGAGGGCCCGATCCGAGCCACCGGATATCATTGGCAATCTTCATGAGCGCGCAAGCGGTTGTTTTCAGGGCGCCATGAGCAAAGACGAGCTCATCGTGAGATGAGAGAGCGGCAAATTTATTGGGATGGGAGCGGAAGGGCAGCCCTGTGAGCTCGCAAAGTTTTTTGGCCATTTTGACGCCAAAATCACGAGGGGCATTGAGCCCCGTCCCGACCGCCGTGCCTCCGATGGCCAAATCGTAGAGCCCCTCGAGCCCTTGCTCGATTCTCTTGCAATTGCGTTCCACGAGAGCGGCGTAGCCAGAAAATTCCTGACCTAGAGTCAAGGGGATCGCATCTTGCAGGTGCGTCCGTCCGATTTTTACCACTTCAGCAAACTCTTTTTGCTTCTCAAGTAAGGCTTTGTGCAACTCCCTCAAAACAGGTAAAAGACCGGCGTGCAGACTGGTTGCTGCCGCAATGTACATCGCGGTCGGAAAAGTGTCATTGGACGACTGAGAATGATTGACGTCGTCATTGGGGTGAACGGGGGTCTTACTTCCCCTCTTGCCGCCAGAAAGTTCGATTGCCCGATTGGCAATCACCTCATTGACGTTCATATTGGTCTGCGTGCCGCTTCCCGTCTGCCACACATGGAGCGGGAACTCCTGATTGAGCTTACCCGCAATCACCTCATCTGCAGCCTGAACGATCCACTGACATTTTTTCTGGTCGAGGTGTCCCAGCTCGGCGTTGACTAAAGCCGCCGCTTTCTTCAAGAATCCAAAAGCATGGATGAGTTCGTGAGGCATGAGATCGTGACCGATAGAGAAGTGGATGAGCGAGCGCACGGTTTGAGCGCCGTAATACCGATCTTGAGGGACCTGGACGGTCCCCATGCTATCACTTTCTTCCCGAAACTTGGCCATGCTCTGGTGTATACAGATTCCCCTCTATATTTTCGAGAGTCTTTAGGACCGCGGTGACTTTTTCCCGAACGTCGCTAGGCAACTGTTTGTATTCGAGAACTTTGTGATAATCGCTTAAAGCAACTTCTTTCATGCCGAGCGCGACCGCCGCATCGGCGTGGATAGCGCGGAGTCCATAGTCGTAAAACCAGTCCTCCACAAAGACCACATCCAGTGGGCGCGGTATTTGCAGAGCGAATTCTGTGAGTGCATAAGCGAGGGCCGCATTCCCTTGAGAGTAGTGGTAATGGGCCAGGTATCCGAGAGGCTCCGCTCGGTAATTGCGCTCTTGGAATGCGCGGCAAAATTCCCTGGTAATGACCTCAGAAGGGTAGTTCAGACTTTGGTGCAACCTGGCTGCCATGTAAAAGGAGTACCACCGCTCCTCTTCCGCTCCTTGCATCTGGGCCCTTTTTTCATAACTTTTGAGAGCCAGAAGATTCTCTCCTGCATTGATATAACACTGGGCGAGATAGAAAGCGTAGCGGCTATTATCAGGCTCTTTCTGCAGAGCCTTTTCCAATACTTGAGCATCCTTGAGGTATTTATTCGGGTCTTTTGAGCGGAATCCGTCTTTGGTGTTCGAGACTTTACAAACTCCATCTAGACACTGGAGATAATCGACAGCTACCCCAGGCGCTGCAAGCCCCTCATGGATCACTCCGACCCAATCCCAAGCGTACGCCGTATTGACCAAAAGGACACGGATGGACCGGACGTCGGGCTCCTGCACGATGGAGCAGTAGTAGGGCTTAGAAAGGGTTTTTTTGTCGATTTTGCAGTCAAAACGGAGCTGCTCATCTGCATCGATGAAAAGCAGGTAGTCCCCTTTATTTTTCGCTAACTGAAAAGCCTGATTGCGGTTGTGAGCAAAGTCGACCCAAGGCCTCTCGTGCAACTCGCCCGGCTTGTCCTTCATGAACTTTTTGATCTTCTCTTGAGTGCCATCGGTAGAACCCGTATCGACAATGACCCAATAGTCGATCCAATCTTTGCAAGAGTTCAGGCATCTTTCGATGACCTGACTCTCGTTTTTCACAATCATATTTAAACAAACGGTCTTCGCCTCTAGAGCGACCACAAAGAGCAAAAGAACGAACCATCTTGCAGACATATATGCACACGCATTATAAAAATAGGTTGATGTTTCGTCAACTGAAATTACTCTTTCTGATCTGCGTTAGCCTCGGATGTTGCGACATTCCCAAAACGGTGGCCATTTTTACCCAAGAAAATGGGAATCTAGCGCCTTGGGACCCAGAGAGCGTCCGATCTGGCATCGCCGGTTCGGAAGAAGCCGTCATCTACGTATCGCAGAGCCTCGCAAAGCTCGGTTACCGCGTGACAGTATTCGGAAACCCACCCAAAAACTCCCCCCATTCCATAGCCGATGCCAACCCTCGGTTTATTCATTTTGATCCCACCCATGTCCCCCGTTTTGATATCGGGATCGTCTGGAGAAATCCCCATAATGGGGTTCTTGTGAAGCAATTTGCGACCAAAGTCTACCTCTGGCCCCATGATACGTGGGTCTTCCCCTTAGAAAAAGAACTCATCAACCTCTACACAGACGTTCTTTGGTTATCCCGGTGGCAAAGGAACCAATGGGCCTCCGTCAACCCCCCGTTTGCCAAATTCACTCATGTCTTTGGAAATGGGGTTCCCCCTGAGCAATTTCACTCCGTCCAGCCCCGCAAGAACCCCTACTCCTGCATTTACGGCTCCAACTACGGGAGGGGACTAGACATTCTCCTCAATTCTTGGCCCACGGTGAAAAAACGGTTCCCCCGCGCTACATTGGATATCTACTACGGTTGGCAACACTGGGGACTCCTCTCTCCTGAAAAAGAGGCCCGTATGCGTAAATAAATCGCCGATCTCGCTCCATTGGGAGTCACTGATCACGGCCTTGTGGGCCATGAAGAGCTGACCCGAGCTTATGAGCAGGCCTCTTTTTGGACCTACCCGTGCACCGATACGGAAACCTTTTGCATCACTGCCCTACGCGCACAACTGGCAGGAGCGGTGCCGGTCGTCTTAACCAGAGCGGGACTGGATGAAACAGTCCAGCACGGCTACCGCTGCTCAGAGCGCAGTGCGTATCTCCAGACGTTGCTTCAAGCCATGGAGAATGCCGAGCAGCTTTCCCTAGAAGATCGGCAGAAGATGGGAGTCTTTGTGTCCCAAGACTTTTCCTGGGATGTGATCGCTGCCAAGTGGAAAGCGCTGCTCAATAATTGATCGCACAACGCAATGCTGTCGTATTAAGAAATACGGTGATCGGAAGATTATGTCCGTTTCTTGTGGCGCACTCGTTGGGGAAGATGCTCAGTTTCCAGCACCTGACCCAGTTTGTCAAATGCTATATCAGCCATGTCAGCAAGGCGTGAAACGAGCCCCAGAATAAACAGCACTTTAACGTAAGCGCCCATCGACACCCCCGCATCCCCTTTCTCGATTTTAGTCAGCGTAGTCCGACTGATGCTGGCCCTCTCTGCTGCGAGCTTTGTGGTGATGCGACGACGCTTACGAGCGTTCTTTAAATCCTCGCCCAGCTTTCTGAGGGCTCGGACAGCCGGGATCGGAATGACTTTAATGTCCATGATATTGATCCTTAAAAACTCCAGCGTACGGGATTGTGGTCAATATAATCAAACTAGACTTCGGTATAACAAGGTTCTTCAAGAAGGTCTCTGAGATCGACGATGCGGTAGAAAAAACCGCTTTCTATGACCTTGGGAGCTACTCCGCCAATATGAAATAATGCGGCGGCTTTCCCATATCCTCGGGGAACTGCAAGGGCGTCGCATTTTTCTTGGACCTCGGCGATGATTGAGGAAGTCAGCTCATTTTTCCGGAATTTAAATTCACAGATAACAAAACTGTTGAGATTGGTCTGGATCAGATAATCGATTTGGCACCCCTTTTTTCTCGTCGTAGGGGACTGAATCAACGGATTGTCCCTTAGAACGATACTGGGATCAATTCCCAGAGAAGAAAAAAGAAAGTCCCGATTGGTTAAAAGAAGACTCTCCAGCTGAAACCCGAGAATGGTATCCCAGGCAGGCAGCTGTCCTGTGGCCGCTTTTCTGTACGAGCCTTGTTCGATGAGATCTCGATATGGGTCGACGTACTTCAAATGAAAACGGATGAAACAATCGCTAAGGCGGTAGAGTTTTTGTTTCGATGGGGTCGCTGTTTTAAAAGACCATTGGTAATGACTGGAGATAAATCCGGCTGCCACCAAGTTTTTTAGATACTCACTCAATGTCCCTCCTTCAGGGAGGTGGAGCAATTCTCGAATTTCTTTTTGCGTTTTCATCCCATTGACGAGCTCGAGCAAGATGTTTCGGTAAACCTCATTTTTCTTGTTGAAAAGGTCGTTAAAAATAGTCTGAAACTCATTGATGAGTTGACTGGCAGGCTCAAAGCAAAGGGCATAAATATTCTCGTCAGCCGTTTCTTTCGGATTGATGAGATCCAAATACCAAGGGATTCCTCCGGTCACGGAGAGAATTTTTAACATTTCGTAGACTGAGGAGACAAACCCCTTCTTGCGAAGAAAACAGATCGATTCTGGCAAAGACAGGGGTTTGAGGTGAAGAACAAGGCTAATTCGTCCGACAAACCCTGTCCTAGAGAGAATATTCTTTTCAATCCAAGTCGAAATGGAGCCGCAGAGAATCAAGATCAGCCGTTTTTTCTGGCTCAACACCTGGTCCCAACAGGTCTTCAGAGAGCTCAAAAATCGGGGATCGAGGTTTCCCATCCAAGAGATTTCATCCAACAAGACGACCGTCTCTTCATCGGTGATTTGAGCCCCCAGAAAATGGAAGGCAGAAGACCAAGAGGAAAAAGTGACCTGAGGCAGCTGGAGCTGAGAACACAGCTGCTCGGCAAATTCATCGCGCTGCATTTGCTTGGTGATGCCGGGCGCCGGGGGGAGGCCGGAGAGAGAGATGAAGCGAGCCCCCTGGGCGAAGTGCTGGACCAGGGTACTTTTCCCCACCCTTCTTCTCCCTTTAATCACAACCAGGGAGGCCTTTTGGAGGTCTTTGAGCCGCTCCAATCTCTTCAGTTCCTCTTTTCTCCCTAAAAATAAGGCCATTGCATTTTCCTCCTGAAAATGACAAATGTAACAGTTGGGAGGATTTCTCGAAACAGAAATCTCTCCTAAAAATGACATATGCAGGTTTTAGGAGTGTTTTTCTTGTCTAGTATCTACTCATTCACTTGGATCTTTCTGCAACGTGCAAAAATTTTTAGGAAAAAATCTTTACCACGTAGTGACTAAGCACTTGAGTTGAGAGATTTTAATAATCGCTCAGCCGTTCTCGGCCGATGGTCGTTTCCCCGCCGTGCCCTGGAATGACGCGGGTGTCTGGGGGCAGTTGGGAGAGCCTCTGCAAACTGCCAGACATTTTTTCCGGCTCCGACGTAGCTAGGGACAAATGACCGATGGCCCCGCGGAAGACCGTATCCCCAGAAAACAACACATGCTCATGAGGAAAGTAAAAACAAACAGCTCCTCGTGCATGACCCGGCGTATGGATCACTTGGATCTGGAGATGTCCCACGGTAATCTCCTGCCCATCTTCCAGCAGCACATCCGGAACTGTCGGCCTCACCGTCACGAGTCCGGGAACGTTGTCCGAGCCGGGGTGTTCTACATTCCCTGCATCCAGGCGATGCACGTAGACAGGAGCCTTCGTAGCCTCTTTGAGGACGGCTAAATCGACAATATGATCCCAGTGGGAGTGCGTGAGGAGGATTTTTTCAATGTGAAAGCCGTGCTCTTCGGCTTTTTTTATCAGGGCGGGTGCTGAGCCGTTTGCGGGATCGACAACGGCAGCCTTCAGGGTCTCTTTGCAAGCGAAGAGGAGGGCGTTCGTCCCGTAGGGAGGGCAGGAGATCCTAAACAAAAACATATGCACTGGAGAGGACTTGAACCTCTGACCCCCTGGTTCGTAGCCAGGTACTCTATCCAGCTGAGCTACCAGTGCGTAAGACCTACATTTTCTAACAAAAGAGCTCTAAAAATCAAGCCCCAAATAATTCTTTAACCCAATTCAGAAGAGAGCCTCGCTCTCTTCGCACCAACTGACCCACCTCTGCGGCAGTCAGACGGCGCACATTGGGGGGCCCCTTTTTCTCCCATGAGGGAATCTCCCAATTAATGGGAAATGGGAGCGCGACTTTCTGGTACTTGTAGCCATGAACAAAATCAGTCCCCTGGAAAGGAGCCTGAAACTCTTTTTGGACCAGCTCAACCCAATTGCGATCGGCCTTGTGTCCCCAAGAGCGGACCTTTTTGAGCATCTCCTCTTCGGTGCGCACCCAGCTATAGTGATGCACCAGCGGAAGCCCATCTACGCCAATCACATGCCGCCGTTTCGGTCCGGGCAGAGAATGATAGAGCTCGTCGCGTTCCTCTTTGGAGAGGAGCAGACTCGGATCAACGGCCCGTTTTTTGACCAGCACCGCCGAATCTTCCCACTGAAGCGACTGGTTCTCCGGCTCCCGAAAATACCAGTAGTTGGCCAGTTTAAGCACCTGGTGCTGCTGGTAGTCGCTCGAATCGAGCCACTCAGCAAAACGGCGTCCGTCAGGCACCTCATCCGCATCGAGGAAAAGGACCGCTTCCACATCTTCTTCCAGCACAGAGTACCCGACTAACCGAGAGAAACTGTGCCAAAAATGGGCAGGGCCGATTTTTTTCCAGATCCGCTTGGGGATTTTGTGAGGGACAAAGGGGTATTCGATGAAGAGGCACTGCGGGAACGCGGCGTAAATCTGCTCGAGCAGGGCCCGATTTTCAGGGGTCCCGTCAAAAAAATGATCGCATACGGGAACGATGATTTGGCGAGAAAAGCGCCCCGCTTCCTCGAGGCAGCTCGTGATAAAGCGGCTCTCATTGGAGCAGAAGTTGACGACAGTGGCTATTCGGTGCTGAATCATAAGAGGAGGAGTCTAGCACACTTCTGAAATTTGCGTCTTCTCTCACCTCTTTTCACAAATTCGCCGGACAAAACAAAAACAAGAGACAAGAAAAAATCAATGCCCTGATATCAAGTCCCAAGTCTCCAAAATTCAATGGCCTGAGAACTTCCGGAGAG